>NZ_JBHTVC010000008.1:0-116373 GCF_042793275.1 Isoptericola sp. NPDC056578 | reverse complement strand
ATTGACTATCAAACACACTGTTGAGTTCTCAAACAACCGACGCACACCGCAGAACCAGAACCAACCGTTCCGACCCCGCCGGGGCAACCCCTCAAACTTACCAGACTTTTTCGGCCGTTCCGACCGCCTGTTTCCAGCCGATCGAACTGCCCGACGCAAGTCGGAAAGCCCCACACCGGTGCTCGGGGCGCACGAATGCGACCTGATCCTCGATGTGAGTTCCAGCCCCGCGCGGCCACCTGAGCTCCGGTCTCCCGGATCATGCTCTTTGGTGTCCGTCTCCCTGTCGGGCTGACGTCGTAGAACATTACACGCTCCGCAGCGCCCGGCCAACTCCGCCCGCGGTGACGCGGGGCACACCGCTCCCCGGGCCCCGACGAGGGCTCTGGACGGGGTCCAGAATCGTGCCGTGACCACCCCGCAGACCGCACCACAGCCCCCGGCGTCCGTCGTCGTCCGGCCCGCCCGGGCCGACGAGAGCGCGCACGTCGCATGGCTCGCCGCACTCACGTTCCCGCTGGCGTGCCCGCCGGGGACCCCGGTGGCCACGATGGCCGCACACGTGGCCGCCCATCTGTCCCCGGGTGCCGTCCGCGCCTGGGTCGCGTCCGACAGGCACGCGCTCCTGGTCGCCGTCGACGACAGGCCCGGAGCACCCGACGACGGTTCGACGACGCCCCTCGGCTACGCGCTCGTGTCCTTCGGCGAGCCGGACGGTGACGAGGAACGAGAGGTGCTGGGCGCCGTCGTGGGCGCGGGCCCGTACGCCGAGCTCTCCAAGATCTACGTGCACCCGGACGTGCTCGGCGGCGGCGTCGCCGCTCAGCTCCTCGAGGCCGCTGCCGCGGCCGCGGGCGCGCTCGGCGCCGCCGCCGGGGTGGACGCTCCCCTGTGGCTCGGCACCAACGCGCAGAACACCCGCGCACAGGCCTTCTATCGCAAGCACGGCTTCGTGGTCGCCGGCACGCGCACGTACGACGTGGGTGGCGTGCGGCACGACGACGTCGTGATGGTCCGCCGCGCGGCCTGACCGCGCGAGCCGACGACGACGGGCGGGCGACGTGTGTCGCCCGCCCGTTGTCGTCCAGCGGGTCCCGGAGGTCCTCAGCCCCGCAGCGCGAGGATCGCGTCCGCGCTGCGCTCCGCGTTGCCGAAGGAGTCGACGGGGAACGGGGGCTCGGCGACCGTCGACGCGTTGTCCTGCTCCCAGATGCCGTGCTGGCGCCCCGAGCCGTTCAGCGCGCCGAGGAACGCCTGGTAGTCGAGGTCGCCCACCCCGAACTCGACGATGTCGTAGCCGTTGGACGACTGCGGGTTCACCCGCCCGTCCTTGAGGTGGAACATCGGATAGCGGTTCCGGTGCGCCAGGACGTACTCCACCGGCTCGAACCCCGGGTAGAGGTGCCGGCCCACGAACGCCCAGAACACGTCCATCTCCAGGTAGACCGTCGCCGGGTCGGTGTTCTCCAGGAAGACGTCGTACAGCCGCGTCGCCGGGTCGTCGGCCGCGAAGCCGAACTCGTGCTGGTGGTTGTGCTGGTAGAACTTCAGCCCGCGCGCCGCAGCCGCCGCGCCGAACCCGTTGAACTGCTCCGCCGCCGCCAGGTAGCCGCCGACGGTGCGGTCGTTCGTGGGGGCGTTGGCCGTGCCGACGTGCGCCATCCCGAGGGTCTGGGCGATGTCGAGCTCGGCCTCCATGTTGCGGACGAAGTCGGCGATGCCCCGGTGCGCGCCGACCGCCACGAGGCCGTTGTCGTCCAGGAGCGTGCGGATCTCCGACGGCGTGATCGCGCCGACCGCGCCCTGCGTGTACCCGGCGAACTCCACCTCGCGGTACCCGAGGGTGGAGAGCCGCTCGAAGACCGCCCGGAACCCGAGCGCGTTGACCTTGTCCCGGATCGAGAAGAGCTGGATGCCCAGCTTGCCCGGCGGGACGAGCCGGCGCCCGCCGCCGGCCGCGAGCGCCGACGAGGCCGTCGCCGCCCCCAGGCCCACGGACGTGACGGCCGCGGCACCCACCGCGACGGTGGAGCCCGCCAGGCGCAGGAACGACCGACGGTCGAGCTCGGTACGACTGGTCATGCTGATCCCCTTTGATCAGGACGCCGGACCGCCCGGCGCCACGCTGTCGCGAGCTTCGGGAGCGGCTCAGCGCTGGGAGAACGCGGCGTCGAACGCGGCCTCGGGCGCGTCGAACGCGAGCCGGCGCACCAGCTCCAGGGCCTCCGGCGCGCCGACCAGGCGGTCCATGCCGGCGTCCTCCCACTCGATCGAGATGGGCCCCGCGTAGCCGATCGTGTTGAGCATCCGGAACGCGTCCTCCCACGGCACGTCGCCGTGCCCCGTGGAGATGAAGTCCCACCCCCGCCGCGGGTCGGCCCACGGCAGGTGGGACGACAGGCGCCCGTTGCGGCCGTTGCCCATCCGCTTCTTCGTGTCCTTGCAGTCCACGTGGTAGATCCGGTCCTTGAAGTCCCACAGGAAGCTCACCGGGTCGAGGTCCTGCCACACCATGTGCGACGGGTCCCAGTTGAGGCCGAACGCCTCGCGGTGCCCGATCGCCTCCAGCGTGCGCACGGTGGTCCAGTAGTCGTACGCGATCTCGCTCGGGTGCACCTCGTGCGCGAAGCGCACGCCCACCTCGTCGAAGACGTCGAGGATCGGGTTCCACCGGTCGGCGAAGTCCTGGTAGCCCGCCTCGACCATCGCCTCCGTGGCCGGCGGGAACATCGCCACGTACTTCCAGATCGACGACCCCGTGAAGCCCACCACGGTGTCGACGCCGAGCCGCGCCGCCAGCCGGGCGGTGTGCTTCATCTCCTCCGCGGCGCGCTGCCGCACCCCCTCCGGGTCGCCGTCGCCCCACACGACGTCCGGCAGGATGTCGCGGTGCCGCTCGTCGATCGGGTCGTCGCAGACGGCCTGGCCCTTGAGGTGGTTGGAGATGGCGTACACCTTCAGCCCGTGCCGCTCCAGCAGGTCGAGACGGGACTGCACGTACGCGTCGTCGTCCCACCGCCACGGGTCCAGGTGGTCGCCCCAGCAGGCGAGCTCGAGGCCGTCGTAGCCCCAGCCCGAGGCGAGGCGGGCCACCTCCTCCAGGGGCAGGTCGGCCCACTGGCCCGTGAACAGGGTGATCGGTCGTGCCATGGTGCGGTTCTCCTCGTCGAGACGGCGGTGCGGGTGGTGGCGGCGAGCTGGTGACGTGGGAGCGGGGCGTGGTCAGCCGGGCAGGTCGACCCAGGCGTGGCCGGCGTCCGAGCTGCGCTCGACGGCGTCGAGCACGCGCTGCACGGCGAGCCCGTCGGCGAACGACGGGGTCGGCTGCTTCCCCGCCGCCAGGTCCTCGACGAGGTCGACGACCTGGTGGGTGAACGCGTGCTCGTAGCCGAGACCGTGGCCGGCGGGCCACCAGTGCCCGCCGTACGGGTGCTCCGGCTCGGTGACGACGATGCGGCGGAAGCCCGCGACCTCCGCGTCGTCCTCGGCGTCGAAGTAGTGCAGGAGGTTCATGTCCTCGAAGTCGAAGGCGAGCGAGCCGCGGGTGCCGCTGACCTCGAGCCGGATGGCGTTCTTCCGCCCCCACGCGTACCGCGTGGCCTCGAAGGTCGCCGTCCCGCCGCCCGACAGCCGGCCGAAGAAGATCGCGGCGTCGTCGACGGTGACCGGGCCGGTGCCCTCCCCCGCCTCCCCCGACAGGCCGGAGAAGGACGCCGGGACCGGCCGCTCGCGCACGAACGTCTCGAGCATGCCCGCCACGCCGACCAGCCGCTCCCCCGTGACGAACTGGGCCAGGTCGACCACGTGCGCGCCGATGTCACCCAGCGCCCCCGACCCGGCCTTGGCCTTGTCGAGCCGCCACGACAGCGGCGTGGCCGGGTCGGACAGCCAGTCCTGCAGGTACTGCGCGCGCACCTGTCGCACCTCGCCGATCCGGCCCTGCTCGACCAGGCGTCGCGCGAGCTGGATCGCCGGGACGCGGCGGTAGGTGAACCCCACCGCCGCGAACACCCCGCGCGCGGCCGCGGCGTCGGCCGCGCGGACCATCTCCTCCGCCTCGGCCACCGAGTTCGCGAGCGGCTTCTCGCACAGCACGTGCTTGCCCGCCTCGAGCGCCGCGACGGCGATCTCGGCGTGCGTGTCGCCCGGCGTGCAGACGTCGACGAGGTCGACGTCGTCCCGGGTGACGAGCTCGCGCCAGTCGGTGACGGCGTCGTCCCAGCCGAGCCGGTCCGCCGCCGCGCGCACCCCCGCGGCGGTGCGGCCCGCCACGACCCGCATCCGCGGGGCGAGCGGGAGGTCGAAGAACCGCGGCGCCGTCCGCCACGCCTGCGAGTGCGCGGCCCCCATGAACGCGTATCCGACCATCCCGACGCCCAGCGTCGGCGTGCCCCCTGCCGTGGCGTGCTCGCTCATCGAGCGACCTCCGTTTCCTCGTGCGGCTGTCGTGCTTCCGTGCGTGCTCTGCGGGTCGGGCCTGACGTCAGGACCGGAACCCGATGGACATGTACTGGTCGACGTTGTCCGCCGTGACCACCGGCGCGTACAGCTGGGTGGTGCGCGGGACCCCGGCCGAGACCAGGTCTCCCATGTTCTTGTTGTGCACCACCAGGCGGGCCAGCTTGATGCCGTCGGCCGCCTGCGTCGACGGGTAGACGACGGTCGCCTTCAGCACCGAGTCGTCCGCCTGGATGTGCTCCATGACGTCGAGGGACCCGGCGCCGCCGACCATGAAGAACTCGTCCCGGCCGGCGTTCTCGATCGCGGCGAGGACGCCGACACCCTGGTCGTCGTCATGGTTCCAGATGGCGTCGATCTGGGGCTCCGCCTGCAGCAGGTTCGACGTCGCCGTCTCCCCGCCCTGGACCGTGAAGTCCGCCGCGACCCGGCGGTCGACGTCGAGCCCGCAGTCGGACAGCGCGTCCTCGAACCCCTTGCTGCGGTCCTGGGTGAGCGGGAGCGACTCGATGCCCTGGATCTCGGCGACGATCGCGTCCGGGTTGTCGCCGAGCTGCTCGCAGATGTAGGTGCCGGCGCTCACGCCCATGCCGTAGTTGTCGCCGAGCACCGTGGCGCGCGCGGCGAACGGGCTGGAGAACTCGCGGTCGACGTTGATGACCGGGATGCCGGCCTCCATCGCCTTGGTCGCGACCTCGGTGAGCGCGGCGCCGTCGAACGGCAGCAGCACGATGGCGTCGACCTTGTCGTTGATGAACTGCTCGATCTGGCTGATCTGCACGTTGACGTCGTTCGTCGCCTCGGCCTGGCGGAGCTCGACGTCGGAGTACTGCTCGGCGGTGTCGACCGCCGACTTGGTGATGGCGCCCATCCAGCCGTGGTCGGCGGCGGGGGCGGAGAAGCCGATGACGACCTTCTCGCCCGGCTCGTCGTTGCCCTCGGCGGCGACCTGCGGGGCGGCCGAGCCCTCGTCCTCGGGCGGCTCGTTGCTGGTGCAGCCGGCGGCGAGCAGGACGGCGGTCGCGGCCGTCGCGGCCAGCGCGACGACGCGACGGCCACGGGTAGGACGCTCCAGCGCGGTGCGTGCGGACATGTGATCATCCTCGATTCGGTCCGGCCGTCCCGGGCGGGTGGCCCGGTGCGGGATGGTGCTGGGGTGGAGCTGGGGTGGTGCGGGGAGGTTCGGGAGGGCGGTGCGTCAGGTGGACGCGGAGCGCCGGGCGAAGCGCTGCTGGAGCAGGACGGCGACCACGATGATCGCGCCCTTGGCGACGTTCTGGGCGGAGATCGACAGGTTGTTGATCGTGAAGACGTTGGTCAGCATCGCGAAGATGAGGACGCCGATGACGGTGCCCACGATCGTGCCGCGGCCACCGATGAGCAGCGTGCCGCCGACGACGACGGCCGCGATCACCTCGAGCTCGTAGTACAGGCCGTTCGTGGAGGTGCCCGCGGTGGTGCGGCCGAGCATCATCACGCCCGCGATGCCGGCGGCCAGCCCGGACAGCGCGTAGACGTACAGCAGGTGACGCTGCACCTTGATGCCCGCGAGCCGCGACGCCTCGAGGTTGCCGCCCACGGCCACCGTGCGGCGGCCGAACGTGGTGCGGTTGAACAGGAACCAGCCGGCGACGGCGACCACCGCGAAGATCCACACGAGCACCGGCACGCCGATGAAGTCGGCGCGGAAGAAGTCCAGGAAGCCGTCCACGTTGACGACCTGCGTCTGGCGGCCCGAGATCATCTCCGCGAGGCCGCGGGCGGCGATCATCATCGCCAGCGTCGCGATGAAGGACACGACCTTCCCGTACGCGATGATCAGGCCGTTGACGATGCCCGCCGCGGTGCCGACCACGAGCGCCGTGAGCACCATGACCGTCCAGTGCACGTCCTCGGCCATCGTCTGCGTGGCGAGCGTGCTGGCCCACACCGAGGCGAGCCCCGTCAGGGAGCCCACCGAGAGGTCGATCCCCCCGGCCGTGATGACGAACGTCATCCCGATGGCGAGGACCCCGGTCACGGACGCGAGCCGGAGGATGGTCATGACGTTGTCGAGGCTGGCGAAGCGCTCGCCGCCCGTGATCACGCCGACGACGGCGACGAGAGCCAGGGCCACGACGAGCCCGATCGTGCGGCCCGCCGGGCCCGACAGCCACGAGGGCCGCGACGTGCCGGCGGCCGGCGACTCCACCTGGGTGCTCATGCGGTGGTTCCTTCCATGACGAGGTCGAGCACGCCGTGCTCGTCGATGTCCTGCGCGGGTGCCCGGTGCACCACCCGCCCTTCGGAGACCACGAGCACGTGGTCGGCGAGGCCGAGGACCTCGGGGATCTCGCTGGAGACGACGACCACCGCCGTCCCGGCGTCGGCGAGGCGGCGCACGAGCGCGTACAGCTCGGACCGCGCGCCGACGTCGACGCCGCGGGTGGGCTCGTCGAGGAGCAGCACGTCGCAGCCGTGCACGAGCCATCGCCCGAGCAGGGCCTTCTGCTGGTTGCCGCCGGAGAGGGTGCGGGCCGCCCGGTCGACGTCGGTGGGCCGCAGGTCGAGGGCGGCCACCTGCTCGCGCGCCGCCGTGCGCTCGGCGCGCTCGTCGAGCCAGCCGCCGCGGGCGAACCGGGCGAACGTCGAGAGGGTGACGTTCCGGTAGACGGGCTCGTCGAGGACGAGGCCCTGGCTCTTGCGCTCCTCCGGGCACAGCCCGATGCCGGCGGCGACCGCGGTGTCGACCGAGCCCGCGCGCAGGGCGCGGCCCTTGACCGCGACGGTGCCCGACGACCGGCGGCGCGCGCCGTAGAGCGTCTCGAGGATCTCCGACCGCCCGGCGCCGACGAGCCCGGCCAGGCCGACGATCTCCCCGGCCCGGACCTGGAACGACACGTCCTCGAACGTGCCCGCGAGGCCCAGTCCCTCGACGTCGAGCACCACGGGCGCGTCGTCGGGGACGCCGGGGCGCTCGGGGAACGCGTACTCGACGTTGCGGCCGGTCATGAGCCGGATGAGCTCGGTCGTGGGCGTCGTGGCGGCCGGGAGGTCGCGGCCCACCGTGCGCCCGTTCTTGAGGACCGTGATGCGGTCGCCGATCTCCCGGATCTCCTCGAGGCGGTGGGAGATGTACACGACCGCGACGCCCTGGGCCGTGAGCGCGCGGACGACGCGGAACAGGTTCCGCACCTCCCCGGCGTCGAGCACGGCGGATGGCTCGTCCATGACGATGACGCGCGCCTCGTGGGAGAGCGCCCGCGCCATGGACACGACCTGCTTGCCCGCGGCGGAGAGCTGGCCGACCTCGCGGTGGGGCGAGATCTCGGGGTGGCCGAGGCGTGCCAGCAGCTCCCGGGTGCGGGTGGCGACCTCGCGGCGCTGGGTGAACCCGCCGCGCGCGAGCTCGTGCCCGAGGTACACGTTCTCCGCGACGGTGAGCCCGTCGACGACGTCGAGCTCCTGGTAGATCGTCGCGACCCCGCGCTGCAGGGCCGCGACCGGGTGCGGGACGACGACCTCCTCGCCGTCGAGCACGATCCGGCCCGCGGTGGGCTGGTGCGCCCCGGCGAGGACCTTGATGAGCGTGGACTTCCCGGCGCCGTTCTGCCCGAGCAGGCAGTGCACCTCGCCCGGCAGCACGTCGAGGTCCACCCCGTCGAGCGCCTTGGCGCCCGGGAAGTGCTTGACGATGCCCTCCATGCGCAGCAGAGGGGCGGGGGCGTCGCTGCCCTCCGGCGGTGCCGCGTCGTCGCGGTCCACGTCGACCATGGCTCGAACCTAGGACGCACTTCTGTCGATCGTCAAGCAAAAGACGGGTGTTATTCGATCGTGATTGACTACGGTCATGACGGAAGGCGCAGCGGCCGGACCTCGCACGCCCGGGGCCGGCGAGATGTTCCAGCTCCTGCGCGACGGCCGGGCCCGCACCCGCGCCGAGCTCGCGACCCTCACCGGCCAGGCCCGGTCGACCGTCGCGGGGCGGATCGACGCGCTCATGGCGGCGGGCCTCATCGCCCCTGCCGGCGAGGCCACCTCGACCGGGGGGCGCCCGCCCGCCACCTTCGCGTTCAACCCGTCGTCGCAGGTGGTGCTGGGGGTCGACCTCGGTGCCACCCACGCCCGGCTCGCCGTGACCGACCTCGCGTCCACCGTGCTCGCCGAGCTCGACGCGCCCCTCGCCATCGCCGACGGACCGGAGCCCGTGCTCGGCTGGGTCGCGGACACCGGGCGCAAGCTGCTCGAGACCGCGGGGCGCTCCGTCGGCGACCTCGCCGGCGTGGGCGTCGGCCTGCCGGGCCCCGTCGAGCACGCGACCGGGCACCCGAACAACCCGCCGATCATGCCCGGCTGGGACGACGCCGACGTGCCCGGCATCCTCCGCGGCCACTTCGACGCCCCCGCGCTGGTCGACAACGACGTGAACATCATGGCGCTCGGCGAGCACCGCATCGCCTGGCCCGACGTCTCCGACCTCATCCTCGTCAAGGTCGCCACCGGCATCGGCGCGGGCATCATCGCCGACGGCGCGCTGCGGCGTGGCGCCCAGGGCGCCGCCGGCGACGTCGGGCACATCGCCGTGCCCGGGGCGGAGGACATCGTGTGCCGGTGCGGCAACGTCGGCTGCCTCGAGGCGATCGCGAGCGCCCAGGCCCTGGCCGTGCGGCTCGGCGCCGAGGGCCTGGACGTGTCCGGCCCCGCGGACGTCGTCGCGCTGGTCCGCGGCGGCGACGTCACCGCCGGCCGTGCCGTGCGCCAGGCCGGGCGCGAGATCGGCAGCGTCCTCGCGGCGACGGTCAGCCTGCTCAACCCCTCCGTCATCGTGCTCGGCGGCATCCTCGCCGAGGCGGGCGAGCACCTCCTCGCCGGCATCCGCGAGGTCGTCTACCGGCGGTCGCTGCCGCTGGCCACCCAGCACCTGCGCATCGCCGTCGCGCGCACCGGCGCGCAGGCGGGCGTGCTCGGAGCGGCCGCCATGGCGGCCGACCACGCCTTGTCGCCCGACGCCGTGGACGCGCTGACCGCCTGACGCCGCCGTCCGTACGATGCGCGGCATGACCTCGGCGTTCACCGGACTCCTCGCCTACCCGATCACCCCGCTGGCCGAGGACGGGGAGGTGGACCTGGACGGCCTGGAGGCCCTCGTCGGCGCGGCCGTGTCCGCCGGCGCGGACGGCGTCGTCGTGCTGGCGACCTCCGGCTCCGGGGTGTCGTTCGACGACGACGAGCGCGACGCCGTGGTCCGGATCGCCGTGGCGGCCGCGGGCGGCGCGCCGTTGCACGTGGGCGCCGCCGCGGAGTCGGCGCACCGGGTCGTCGCGCGGGCACGCCGCGCCCGCGAGGCCGGTGCCGCCGGGCTGGTGCTGCCCCCGTTCGCGTACCTCCCGCTCGACGACGCGGAGGTGCGCGCCCTGTACGCACGGGTCGCGGCCGCCGTGCCGGGCACGCCGGTGTGCTTCTACAACAAGCCCGTGCAGCTCGGGTTCGACGTCTCTGCCGAGATGCTCGCGGCGCTGCACGACGACGGCTCCGTGGTCGCGGTGAAGGACCCGGCGTCGCAGCCGTCCCGACCGGGCGGACGCGTGGCCGCGCTGCGGACGGCGGGGGTCGCGGTGGGGCTCAGCGGCGACACCGCGCTGATCGGCGACGCCGAGCCCGCGGACGCCTGGCACACCGGGCTCGCGGCGCTCGCGCCGGCCGAGTACGTCGCCGTCCGGCGGGCCCGGGTCGCGGGGACCGTTGCCGCCGACGCGGCACGGGACTGGCTGCTCGACGTCGCGCGGGCCGTGGCGGACACGGGGCGCCCGGTCGCCGCGCTGCACGCCGTCGCCGCCCTGCTCGGTACGCCGACCGCGCCGCCGCGCGACACGCTCGTGCCGCTCACGGCCGCGGACGACGCCGAGCTGCAGGCCGTCGTCGCGCGACGCCCCTGACGCACCGCCGGACGTCAGGACGTGCGGTCGAGGACCGCGACGTGCAGGTCCAGCAGGGCCGCCGTGCGCTCGCTCGGGCCGCGGCCGAAGCCGCACTCCGTGGCGACGCCGACGGTCCGGTCGCCCAGCACCTGCGCGGCCGCGGCCAGCCGGCGCGCGGCCCCCTCGACGCCGTCCTCGTGGTGCAGGACGCCGAGGTAGAGCTCGGTGGCCGGGTCGAGCGCGAGGTCGCCGAGCGGCGCGACGTACGCGACGTCGTCGCGGTCGATCGGGACGGGCAGGTGCACCCACGTGATCGGGCGCGGGAGGGCCGCCACCAGGGCGTTCGCCATCTCCACGAGGTGTCCCGTGTCGGCCGGCTCGACGAAGTGCTTCTCGGCCACGTCGCCGTAGCAGAGGTGGAAGCCGAGCTGGACCCCCTCGGGCACGTGCGCCGCGAACCGCGCCGCGCGGGCGGCACAGCCGCGCACGACGTCCTCGTCCCCGCCGGCGTCGCGATCGAACCAGGCCCGCGCGGCACCGCCGCCGAGGTTCGCGCCCTCGACGAACGCGAACTCGGTGGCCAGGTCCACCTGCACCGCGAGGTCCTCGGCGGGGATCGCGGCGACGATCTCGTCGAGCTCGCGCACCAGCGCCGCCTCGTAGACCGGGTGCACCGCGGCACGGTCGGCCGGCGCGACGAACGTCGTGACCGCGGCCAGCGGCGACGGCAGGCAGACCTGGAACCGCGTGCCGGGCGCGATCACGCCCTCGGCGCGCAGGGCCGCGAAGTCGGCGTACGACGCGAGCGCGGCCTCCGCGTAGCCCAGCGGCCCGAACCGGAGCTCGTCCGCCGGCACCGAGCCGTCGAGCACGTGCGGCCGCACGTCGAAACCGGCCACGACGACGGGCGCGTCGCCCACGCGCACCAGCCCGTCGACCACCTCGAACCGCGCGCCCTGGAACAGGATCCAGTGGAACCGCTCGCCCACCTCGCCGTCCGGGATGCGGCGGGCGTGGGGGCCGAGCCGCGTCGCGACCGTGCGCAGCGTGTCGCGCGCCGAGGGGAGGTTCACGGAACCCACCAGGTGGGCGCCGCGCAGCGTCAGGGTCGAGGCGGTCTGGGGCGAGGAGAGCGTGTCGGGCACCCGCGCATCGTAGCTCCGGGCGTCAGACCTCCTCGGCGGCGTCCGCGCTCTCCTCTGCGCCGTCCTGCGCACCATCGCCCAGCGCGGCCGGACCGCCCTGCAGCAGGCGCGTGAACGCCGCCTCGTCGAGGATCGGCAGGCCGAGCTCCTCCGCCTTCGCGGCCTTCGACCCGGCGTTGGCGCCGACGACGACGTAGTCCGTCTTCTTCGACACCGACCCGGCCGCCTTGCCGCCCGCGGCCAGGACGGCCTCCTTGGCGCCGTCGCGGCTGTAGCCCTCGAGCGAGCCGGTGACCACCACCGTGAGCCCGGCGAGCGGCCCGGTCGGGCCCTTGTCGGCCGCTGCCGCCATCGCCTCGGGGCCCGGGTGGTCGGGGATCCACGTGCGCACCCCGGCCGCCTGCCAGCGGTCGACGATCTCGCGGTGCCACTCGACGTCGAACCAGGCCAGCAGCGCGTCGGCGATGATCGGGCCCACGCCCTCGACGGCGGCCAGCTCCTCGCGCGACGCCGCCCGGATCGCGTCGAGCGAGCCGAACCAGCCCGCGAGCGCCCGGGCCGCCACGGGCCCGACATGGCGGATGTTGAGGCTGACGAGGATGCGCCACAGGTCCTTCGTCTTGGCCAGCTCCAGCTCCTCGAGGAGCTTGGTGGCCGCAGCGGTGGGCTCGAACTCGGGCAGGGCCTCGCCCGCCGCCTCGGCCTCGGCGCGGCGGGCCCTGGTGACCGTGACCTTCTTGCGGAACGGGGTGCGGCGCCGCGCGACGCCGTCGTCGTCCGCCCTGGGCAGCCCCGTCTCGGCGTCGCGCACGACGACCTCGATGGGCAGCAGCTGCTCCAGCGTGAGGTCGAACAGGCCCGCCTCCGTGCGCAGCGGAGGCACCTCGGGCACCTCGGGCTGCGTGAGGGCCGACGCCGTGACCTCGCCGAGCGCCTCGACGTCCAGCCCGCCGCGCGAGCCGATGTGCTCCACCCGGCCGCGCACCTGCGCCGGGCACGTCTCGGCGTTGGGGCAGCGCAGGTCGACGTCACCCTCCTTCATCGCCCGCAGCGGGGTGCCGCACTCGGGGCATTCGGCGGGCATGACGAACTCCTCGCGCGGGTAGCCGTCGTCGGCCAGCGCCGTCACCGGGCCGAGGATCTCGGGGATGACGTCGCCCGCCTTGCGCAGCACGACCATGTCGCCGATGCGCACGCCCTTCGCCTTCACCACGTCCTGGTTGTGCAGGGTCGCCTGGCGCACGGTGGAGCCTGCGACCAGGACCGGCTCCATCACCGCGTACGGGGTGGCGCGGCCGGTGCGCCCCACGCCCACCTGGATCGCCACGAGGCGGGTCGTGACCTCCTCGGGCGGGTACTTGTAGGCGATCGCCCAGCGGGGGGCGCGGCTCGTCGCGCCGAGCCGGCGCTGGTCGTCGAGGGCGTCGACCTTGACGACGATGCCGTCCAGCTCGTGCTCGATGTCGTGCCGGTGGGCGCCGAACCACTCGATCATCTCGACGACGCCGTCGACACCCTCGACCACCCGGTTGTGCGGGGAGACCGGCAGCCCCCACCGCGCGAAGTGCTCGTACGCCTCCGACTGCCGGGCCAGCTCCGTGTGCTCGCCCGCCGTCCACTGCAGCGCGCCGATCCCGTGCACGTACAGGCGCAGGGACTCGACGCGGGCGACGCCCGCCTCGAGCTCCATGCCCTCCTTCTTGTCGAGCAGCTGGCGAAGCCCGCCGGCCGCCGCGTTGCGCGGGTTGGCGAACTGCGGGAAGCGGCGGAGCGCCGCGACGCGGGCCCGCTCCTCGTCGAACGGGCGGGCGGCGGAGGCCCGGCCCTCGTGCCGCGCCCGCGACTCGGCCACGACGCGCTCGCGCAGCTGCCCCTGCAGCTCGTTCAGCCGCTCGAAGGAGGCGACGGGGATGAAGACCTCGCCGCGGACCTCGACGAGGTCGGGGTGTCCGTCGCCCGCCAGCCGCCGCGGGATGTCGGCGATCCGCAGCGCGTTCTGCGTGACGTCCTCGCCCGTGCGGCCGTCGCCGCGGGTCGCCGCGCGCACCAGGCGCCCCTTCTCGTACAGCAGGGCGATGGCGAGCCCGTCGATCTTCACCTCGGACAGGTAGCCGACGTGCTCCGCGCCCAGGTCGCGGGCCACGCGCGCGTCCCACGCCCGCAGCTCGTCGACGGAGAACACGTTGTCGAGGCTGAGCATCCGCTCGACGTGCTCGACCGTCGCGAAGCCGGCGGCGGCCGCGCCGCCCACCCGCTGCGTCGGCGACTCGGGCGTCTGGAGCGCCGGGTGCGCGGCCTCGATCGCCTCCAGCTCGTGCATCCGCGCGTCGTACTCCGCGTCGGACACCCGGGGGGCGTCGTCCTCGTAGTAGGCGCGCTGGTCCTCCTCGACGAGGGCGACCAGCTCGGCCCAGCGACGCTGGGCGGCGGCTTCGTCGAGCAGGGTGTCCGGCGCTGAGTCGAGGCCGGTGTTCTCGGTGTCCGTCACGGGCCCATCTTGCCGCGCGCCGCCGACACCGGCCGGGTCGGGCGCCCCGTCCCGCCCGACCTGCGAGAAGGCCTGTCCCGATCCCTGTCCGAACCGCTACGATTCTGGCGATTTGGCCCCTCTCGACCGACAGCAAGGACGCTCATGAAGATCGCCGTCGTCGGCGCCGGCTTCGCCGGCCTGGCCAGCGCCAAGGTGCTCCGCGAGTTCGGGCACGACGTCACCGTGCTCGACAAGGCCCCCGACGTCGGCGGCGTGTGGAGCGCGAGCCGCCGTTACTCGGGCCTGACCACGCAGAACAACAAGGGCTCGTACGCCTTCTCGGACCTGCCCATGCCGAAGGACTACCCCGAGTGGCCCAGCGGCCAGCAGGTGCAGGCGTACCTCGAGCGGTACGTCGACCTCCACGACCTGCGCGGCTCGCTCCGGCTGTCGACCGAGGTCGTGCGCGCGGAGCTCACGCCCGCGGAGGACGGCTGGTCCGTCACCGCGCGGCGCACGGGCGAGCCGGTCGGCGAGCCGGAGCGCTTCGACCACGTCGTGGTCGCGAACGGCATCTTCTCCGACCCGGTGATCCCGCGCTTCGAGGGCCTGGCGCAGCTGCTGCGCGCCGGCGGCAAGGTGGTCGCCTCGAGCCAGCTCACGTCCCTCGAGGACGCGCGCGGCAAGCACGTCGTCGTCGTCGGCTACGGCAAGTCCGCGTGCGACGTCGCCGCCGAGATCGCCCCGGTCGCCGCGAGCACCCAGGTCGTGGCGCGGCACCTGCTGTGGAAGCTGCCCAAGCGGCTCGGCAACGCGCTCAACTACAAGTACCTCCTGCTCACCCGCATGGGCGAGGGGCTGTTCCGCTACGAGACGCTGTCCGGGGGCGTGGAGAAGTTCCTGCACGGGCCGGGCGACGGCGTCCGCCGGTCGATGCTCGCCAGCGTCGGCGCGGTCTCGGTCAAGCAGTTCCGCCTGAAGGAGCTCGGGCTCGTGCCGCGCGGCGAGTTCGCCGACATCGCCCGCTCGACGGTCTCGCTCGCCACCGACAGCTTCTTCGAGCAGGTGTCCGAGGGACGGATCGACGTGCACCGCGAGTCCGAGATCGAGCGCTTCGCCGTGGACGACGACGGCGCCCCCGTCGCCGTGCTCGACGACGGCACCACCGTGCGCGCCGACCTCGTGGTGTGCGGCACCGGCTTCCACCAGCGCGTGCCGTTCCTCGACGACGACCTCCAGGCGCGGCTGCTCGACGACCGCGGCAACTTCCAGCTCTACCGGCAGGTGCTGCCGCACGACGTGCCGCACCTGACGTTCGCCGGGTACAACTCGTCGCTGTTCAGCCCGCTGTCGGCCGAGGTCGCCGCGCTGTGGACCGCCGCCCACCTGGCCGGCGCCGTCGACGTCCCCCCGGTCGAGGAGCGCCGCGAGCTCGTCGCGAGCCGCGTGGACTGGATGGAGAAGCGCACCGAGGGCAAGCACGCCCGCGGCACCAACGTCATCCCGTTCTCGCTGCACCAGATCGACGAGATGCTGACGGACCTCGACCTGCAGCTGCCCGCGGCCACCCGCGCCGGCCAGTGGCTGCTGCCGGTGGACCCGAAGGCGTACCGGCACCTGCCCGGCCGGCTGCGCGAGCGGATCGGCTGACGCGGCCGGTCACCTGAAGCGCACGGGGAGCGCGCTCGGGTAGCGCACCCACGCGGAGCGCACGGGCACGACGTCGGCCGGCGCGACGGTCAGCTCCACGTCCGCGACCCGGGCGAGGAAGTGCCCCACGACCGTCCGGGTGATCAGCGGCGCCGTGCGGTGCGCCGGGCACGCGTGCGCGCCGGTCCCCCACGTGAGGTGGAAGCGCGCGTCGGCCTGCTCCCACGGGTCCGCGGCGCGGACGGTGCGGTCGGCGTTGGCCGCCGCCACCGCCGGCACGACGGCGTCGCCCGCCGCGATCGCCTGGCCGCCCAGCTCGCCGTCGGCGAGGGCGTAGCGCGGCCGCAGGTGCGGCAGCGGGGGCGCGTCCCGCGCCACCTCGTCGAGCGCGTCGTCGAGCGAGAGGCGGCCGCCGTGCAGACGGCCGGCGAACCCCGGGTCGGCGAGCAGCCGCTGCACCGCGGTCGCGATCCACGCGATCTCGGCGTCGTGCGCCGTGGCGAACACGAGCGCGACGGCGGCCATCACCTCGAGGTCGTTCTCGTGGGCGGGGTGGGCGAGCAGCGCGGACGTCAGGTCGTCGCTCGGCTCCGCGCGACGCCCGGCGACGAAGCCCGCGAGCAGGTCCTCCGCCTCGAGGGACGCCGGGTACGCGTCGTCGGTGCCGGAGCGCTGGGCGACGGTGAGCTCGTGCATCCGGCGGGCGTCCGCGAGCGTCATGCCGAGCAGGTCGGCCAGCACCCGCACCGGCACGTCGACGGCGTACTCCGCCACCAGGTCCGCCGTGCCGCGGGCGGCCAGGCGGTCGAGCACCGAGGTGCAGGCGACGTCCGCCGTCCGCCGCACGCGCTTGTCCTCCACGGCGTCGAGCGCGTCGGCCAGGGGTGTGCGCAGGCGCCGGTGCTCCGCACCGTCCCGGTCGTGGGCGCCGTCGCGCGAGGCGAGCAGCGCGCGGGTCGCCGAGCGCCGCCCGACGAGTCCCTCCGCCTCGTACCGCCAGTGCCGCGCGTCGCGGGAGAACATCGCCTCGTTGCGCAGGACGGCGGCGACCTCCGCGTGGCCGAGCGCGAGCCACGCGGGCACGCCCGGCTCGAGGTCGACGGGCGCGAGGGCCCCCCAGCGCGAGCGCAGCGCCTCGTACCGCGCCGCCGGGTCGGGCGCGCCGACCAGGTCGGCGAGGAGCGGCCGGTCGGCCACGTCCTCGAGGCGCACCACGCGCACCGCGCCGGTGAGGCTCATGCCGCGGCGCCCGCGCGGGCGAGGCGCACCGCGTGCGCGACGAGCGCCTGGAGCGCCTCGACGGCCTGCCGCCGTTCGCGCAGGTCGCCGGCGACGACGGGGGTGTCCGGCGGCAGGTCGAGCGCGGCGCGCACCGCGTCGGTGCCGTGCCGCGGCGCGTCCGGGAACTCGTTGACGACGACCGTGACCGGCAGCGCCGTGTGCTCCTCGAGCTGGTCCAGCACCTCGAAGCTCTCCTCCAGGCGGCGCGTGTCCACGACCACGAGCGCGCCGACCGCGCCGTCCGCCAGCCCCGCCCACAGGTCCCAGAAGCGCTTCTGCCCGGGCGTGCCGAACAGGTAGAGGGCCGTGGTGCCGCCCACCGTGACGCGCCCGAAGTCCATCGCGACCGTCGTCGTGCTCTTCTCCCCCAGCCGCGGGTCGACGCCGACGCTGGCCGCCGTGATCGTCTCCTCCGTGCTCAGCACGGGGATCTCGCTCACCGCGCCGATGAGCGTCGTCTTGCCGACGCCGTACGCGCCGACGACGAGCACCTTCACCGAGCGCTCGACCGTGGGCGCCAGGTGCAGGGAGGCCGGGTCGACGGGCGGTGCCTCAGAACCGGCGGAGACCATCGAGGACCTCCTCCAGCAGGCCGACGCCCGGCAGGTCGTGATGCGCCGACGACCGGACCGCCAGGTAGCCGGCGTCGAGCAGGTCGGAGGCGAGGACGGCGACCAGGCTGGTGGGCAGGTGCAGGTACGCGGCGAGCTCGGCCAGGGCGAGCGTGCCGCGGCACGTCTCGAGCAGGGCGCGCTCGTGCCGCCCCGCGCCGACGGGCAGCTCGCGGCCGTCGTCCACCGCGCACAGCAGCGTCTCGGGCCGCAGCGTGTTGCGGCTGGGGTGCGCGCGCCCGCCCGTGAGGACGTACGAGCGCACCGGGTGGTCGCGGTAGCCGCCCGTCATCGCGTCCCCTCCGCAGCGGGAACGGCGGGCACGCCGGCGGGCGTGGCTGCGGGGCGCAGGACGTCCGTGCCGAGCGTCCGCTCGCCGATCATCAGCACCTGGGCCTGCATCTGCTGGGCCACGAGCCCCGGGTCGACCGCCGCGTCGGTGACGACCGCCAGCCGCGAGCCGTCGCCCGCGCCGCGCACGAAGAGGAAGCCGCCGTCGAACTCGACGAGCACCTGCCGCAGCGCGTCGCCGGCGCCGAACTCCCGGCCCATGCTCATGCCGAGCGCCACGAGGCCGGCGCACGCCGCCGCGACCTTGTCGGCCGTGTCCGGCGGCGTGACGTCCGTGCGGACCTTCACCAGGCCGTCCGAGCTGAGCACGACGACGTGCCGCACGCCGCGCACCCCCGCGACGAGGTCGAGCATCCAGCTGTCCGGGTGCGCGGGCGCGGGGGTCGCGTCGGTGGTCGAGGTCGTCATGTGTCCTCCGAGGTCACGTCCGGCACGGCGGACGGCTGCTGGCTGGGATGGTCGGTGGTCGGGGTCCCGGCGGCGTCGTCGGGTGCGCCGGCGGAGGCGTCCCGGTCGGCGGAGAAGAACGCGCCGATCCACGCGCCGGCCTCCTCCGCCGTCTGTGCCGGGACCGCCGCGGTCGGGGCGGTCGGCGGCGCGCCGGGCACCGCGCGCTGGGTCCCCGTGGCGGGGCCGCGGCGCGAGCGCCGCTGCGGCAGGGTCGGGGCGCCGTCCGGCCCCGGCGTCCCGCCGCCGTGGGCCTCGGGCGCCGCCGGCCCGGGCCGCACCTCCGGGGCTGGCTGCTGCGGCCAGGGCTCGTCGACGCTCGGGGCGAGGGTGTCGGGCGCCGCGGCGGCCGCGGTGACGAGCTCGGCCGGCACCATGACCACGGCGCGCAGGCCGCCGTACACGGACTCCGTGAGGTCCACGCGCAGGTCGAGGGCACGGGCGTACGAGCCCACGACCGCGAGGCCGGTCTGCGGCACCTCGCCGAGGTCGGCGATGCCGACGGACCGCGCGCCGGACGCGACGGCGCGCACCCGCTCCAGCTCGCGGGCGGCCATCCCGACGCCGCAGTCGTCGACCTCGACGACCGCGCCCCGCTGCACCTGCCGGATCGCGACGAGCACCTGGGTGCTGGGGGGCGAGCACTGGGTGGCGTTGGCGAGCAGCTCGGCGAGGACGTGCACGACCGGCTCGACCGCGCGGCCGACCACGGCCAGCCCCGGGTCGCCGGACACCTCGACGCGCTGGAACGCCGTGATCCGGCCGGCGGCCGCGCGCACGACGTCCGGCAGGGCGAGCGGGTCGTCCCACGTCTGCCCGGGCCGCCGGCCGCACAGCGCGACGAGGTTCTGCGCCTGGCGCGCGTGCTGCGCGGCGGCGTGGTCGATCCGCATGGAGGTCTGCAGGACGTCCGGGTCGGCCGCGTGCCGCTGCACCATCCGCGCCGCCTCCTCCTGGATGCGGTGCGCCGACGCCTGCACCTTGCGCCCCAGGGCGACGACGGCGGTCTCCACGGCGGAGCGCTGGTCGTCGCGGGCCTCGCGGGTGCGCGCGAGCTCGGCCGTCGCGTCGTCCAGCGCACCGGCGGCGGCGGCGAGCTCCGCCGCGCGCGCGTCGCGCTCCGTCCGCAGCACGGCGCGGTCGCGGTCCCCGCGCGCGACGGCGCGGGACAGCGCCACCACCGCGACGACGACGAGCAGCGCGGCGGCTCCGGACAGCGCCGCCGCCCCCTCGGGCGGGAGCCGGTCGCCGAGCACCGGCACCGCCGCGAGGCACAGGACGGCCGCGGCCGCGCAGAGCTGGGCCGGGACGCGCGCCGTCGCGCGCGAGCCGGCAGAGGTCGTCGTGCTCACCGCACCCCCGTGGGTGGAAGGGTCGGGTCCCGGCGGCGGTGACCGTGCCGCGCGAAAGCGGCTTTTTCCGCGAAACCCTTGGATCGTCCATAGCGGGATCAATGCCCTGACCAGGAGTTTCTACCACGGGCACCCCCCGGGTGAAAGGCACCGCCACCCCTCGGCGCGCCCGGCGGCTAGGGTGCCGGACATGACCGCCGAGCGACTCGAGCCCGCACCACCGTCAGCCCTGGACGCCGCACCGCCGACCCCGCTCGACCCGACCCGCCCGGACCCGTTCGCGTGGCTCGAGGAGGTCGAGGGCGCCGAGGCGCTGGCGTGGGTGCGCGGCCGCAACGACCACGCGCACGCGACCGTCGGAGGCGCCCCCGGCTTCGCCGCGACGGAGGCGGCGGTCCGCGAGGTGCTCGACTCCGACGAGCGCATCCCCGACGTCTCCCGGATCGGCGACCACCTGTACAACTTCTGGCGCGACGCGGAGCACGAGCGCGGGATGTGGCGCCGCACCACCCTCGACTCGTACCGGACCGACTCCCCCGCCTGGGAGACGGTGCTCGACCTCGACGCCCTCGCCGCGGCGGAGGGCGAGAGCTGGGTGTGGCACGGCGCGTCGCTGCTGCGCCCGACGCCCGCGCAGCTCGCGGCGGGCGAGCCCTCGCGCCGCGCGCTGGTCGACCTCTCCCCCGGCGGCTCCGACGCGGACGTCACGCGCGAGTTCGACCTCGTCGACAAGCGGTTCGTCCCCGCCGCCGAGGGCGGGTTCGAGCGCGACACGGCGCGCGACGACGGTCGTACCGGCGCCAAGGGCGGCCTGGCGTGGGCCGACGAGGACACGGTGTACGTCTTCACCGACTTCGGCCCGGGCACGACGACGCCGTCCGGCTACCCGCGGACCGTGCGGCTGTGGCGGCGCGGGACGGCGCTCGAGGACGCGCCGCTGGTGTACGAGGGCGCCGACGACGACATGTACATCTCCGCGCGCCGCTCGCGCACGCCCGGCTTCGAGCGCGACCTCGTGAGCCGCTCGATCGCCTTCTACCGGTCGGAGACGTTCCTCGTCGAGGCGGTCGGGACGCCCGAGCAGCGGCTGGTGAGGATCGAGGTGCCCGAGTCGGCGGAGGTCGGCTTCCACCGCGAGTGGCTGCTGGTGGAGCTGCGCGACGACTGGACGCCCGCGGCCACCACCTACGCCGCCGGGTCGTTGCTGGCCGCGCCCGCGGACGCGTTCCTCGCCGGCTCGCGCGACCTCACGGTCCTGTTCGCGCCCACGCCGTCGACGTCGCTGGTCGGTGCCTCGTGGACGCGCCACCACCTGGTCGTCAACGTGCTCGACGACGTGAAGAACGCCGTGCACGTGCTCACCCCGCCCGCCGACACGTCCCTCGACGCGGCGGCCGGCGTGCCCTGGACCCGCTCGGAGCTCCCGCTCGGCGGCGGGCTGCTCACCGTCGGGGTGCGCGCCGTCGACCCCCTGGACGGCGACGACGTCTGGGTCACGACCACCGGGTACCTCACGCCGTCCACGCTCGCGCTGGCGACCGTCGCCGGTCCCGACGCGGAGCCGGGCGAGCCGGAGCCGCTGAAGGCCGCGCCGGCCTACTTCGACGCGGACGGCATGGTCGCGGTGCAGCACTTCGCCACCTCCGACGACGGCACCCGCGTGCCGTACTTCGTCGTGGGCCGCCAGGACCTGGTCGAGCCCGCCGACCCGACGACGCCGGGGACAGGGCCGGGCACCGCGCCCACGCTGCTGTACGGGTACGGCGGCTTCGAGATCCCGCTGCTGCCGGGCTACTCCGGCACGGTGGGGCGGGCGTGGCTCGCCCGCGGCGGCGTGTACGTCGTCGCGAACATCCGCGGCGGCGGCGAGTACGGCCCCGCGTGGCACCAGGCCGCGCTGCGCGAGCGCCGGCACAAGGCCTACGAGGACTTCGCCGCCGTCGCGCGCGACCTCGTGGCCCGCGGCATCACCACGCCCGAGCACCTCGGCGCGCAGGGCGGGTCCAACGGCGGCCTGCTGGCGGGGAACATGCTCACGCAGTACCCGGACCTGTTCGGCGCGGTCGTGGTGCAGGTGCCGCTGCTCGACATGTTGAGGTACTCCCACCTGCTCGCCGGCGCGTCGTGGGTGGCTGAGTACGGCGACCCCGACACCGAGGACTGGGAGTTCGTCCGCACCTTCTCGCCGTACCACCTGCTCGACGGCGACCGCAGCTACCCGCCGGTGCTGTTCACGACGTCGACGAAGGACGACCGCGTGCACCCCGGCCACGCGCGCAAGATGGCGGCGCTGATGCTGGCCGCGGGCGGGCCGGCCGGGCGGGACGTGACCTACTACGAGAACGTCGAGGGCGGCCACGGCGGCGCCGCCAACAACGCGCAGGCCGCGCACATGTCCGCCCTGGCCTGGACGTTCCTGCACGAGCGCCTGGCCTGACCGGCCGGTCCCGGCGGGCGAGCCCGCCGGGACCCGGCGTCAGGCCGGCCCGAGCGCCGCGCGCACGGACGTCCACGACGCGAGCTGCGCGCGCACGTCCTCCCGCGACTCCGTGGCCAGGGCCTCGGCGTAGGCACGCTCGAGCAGGTCGTCGACGAGGACCTTCGCGCCGGTGGCGGCCGACTCGACGGCCGCGGCCACCATGACGAGGCTGAGCACGTTCTCGTGCACCTCGCCCATGGGCGTGGGACCGCCGTCGAGCGCCGCCAGGAAGGTCGCCAGCGACCCGGCGATCCCGTCACCGGGGTCCACGCCCTGCGCCGCGTCGTGCGGCCTGTCACTCGGCCCCTCGACGACCGGCTCGTGGTCGCCGTCCCAGAGGGCGGTGCCGTCCCGCCCGGAGAGCCGCCAGGCCCCGTTCCACGACGTCTCCTGGCCGGGGCTGCACCAGCTGCCCGTGTAGGAGTAGCGGACGCCGCCCGTCATCTCGAACACCGCGGTGGCCGCGGCGTCGCCGGCGTACCAGCTCCACGACGGGTTGAACTCCTCGCAGTACACCGAGACGGGCTCGGCGCCCAGCAGGAACCGGGCGGTGTCGAAGGGGTGGATCGCCATGTCGAGCAGCAGCGGGTGCGCCATCGCGTCGCGGAACCCGCCGAAGCGGGGCGCCTTGAAGAACTCCGTGGTGAGCACCCCCAGGTCGCCCAGCGTGCGCGCCTGCTCCCGGAAGGCGAAGAGCTGCCGGTTGTAGCGGCGCGACTGGCTCACCACGAAGAGCTCCCCGGTCACCTCGGCGGCCGCGGCGAGCGAGAGCGCGCGCGGCACCGACTCGGCCACCGGCTTCTCGCCGAGCACGGGCAGCCCCGCGAACAGCGCGGCCGTGGTGACGGGGTGGTGCGCGGCCGGGACGGTGACGTTCACGACCGCGCGCGCCCCGGTCTCCCGGGCGAGCGCGACGGCGTCCGTCCCGACCGGGACGTCCGCCAGCCCGGCCTCCGCGAGCGCCCCGCGAGCCGCGTCGAGGTCGAGGTCGACGACGCCGGCCAGCTCCGCCCCCGGCTCGGCCCGGATGGCGGACAGCCACGCCCGGCCCATGCCCCCGGCGCCGACGAGGACCAGCGGGGTGCTCACAGCCCGGCCTCCGCCGCGGCGGCACGAGCGTCGTCGTTCAGCGCGCCGCCGTAGCCCTGGCCGCGGTAGAAGTCCTCGGTCTCGTAGCGCAGCAGGGTGGGGGTGGTGCGCTCGGGGCGCAGGGTCACGGCCCACTCGACGGCGTTGGAGATGACCTTGCGGACCCCGTCGTGGAAGTACGTCGGGTACTCCTGGTCGCCCGGGCGGAAGTAGAAGATCTTGCCGAAGCCGCGCCGGTAGGTGATGCCGGAGCGGAAGACCTCGCCGCCGGAGAAGGTGCTGAGGAAGACGGTCTCGTCCGGGGCGGGGACGTCGAAGAACTCCCCGTACATCTCGTCCTCCTCGATGATCATCGGGTGCGGGATCCCCTGGGCGATCGGGTGGGTCGGGTCGACCGTCCACACCAGCTCCCGGTCGTGCTCGGCGCGCCAGCGCAGGGTGCAGGTGGTGCCCATGAGCTTCATGAAGATCTTCGACCAGTGGCCGGAGTGCAGGACGACGAGCCCCATGCCCTCGAGCACGTGGCGGTGCACCCGCTCGACGACCTCGTCGGAGACCTCGCCGTGCGCGGCGTGCCCCCACCAGGTGAGCACGTCGGTGTCGCGCAGCACCTCCTCGGTGAGCCCGTGCTCGGGGTCGTCGAGCGTCGCGGTGCGCACGCGCACGCCGGCGCCGAGGTGCTCCTCGATGCCCTGCGCGACGGCGCCGTGCATCCCGTCGGGGTAGCGGGCGGCGACGGACGGCTCGAGCTGCTCGTGGCGGTTCTCGCCCCAGACGGTGACGCGGATCGGTGCGGGGGTGGTGGTCATGAGGGTGCTCCGTTTCTCGGGGAGGGTTCTGCGGACAGGTTCTCGGGGAGGTGCCGGGGCGCGCCGCCGAGCCTCACTTGACGGCCCCGCCGGTGGCGCCGGCGGCGACGTACTTCTGCGCGACGACGAGGAGGACGATCGCGGGGACCGACGCGAGGACGGCGGTCGCCATCACCGCGCTCCAGTCGTTGACGTAGGCGCCGAGGTAGTTGTAGATGCCGAGCGTGACCGGCCGGACGTCCTCGGTGGTGGTCAGGGTCAGGGCGAACAGGAAGTCGCTCCAGGTGAACAGGAAGGTGAAGAGGCCCGCCGTGATGAGGGCGTTGCGGCTGATGGGCAGCACGACCGAGACGAACGCGCGGACCGGCCCGGCGCCGTCGACGAGGGCGGCCTCGACGACGGCCGGCGGCAGCGACTGCATGAAGGCGCGGCAGATGAGGATCGCGAACGGGATGCCCGCCGTCGAGTCCGCGAGGATCAGCCCGGGGATCGAGTTCAGCAGGCCGAGGTCGGCGTACGCGCCGTACAGGGCGTTGGCGATGACGATGCCCGGGATCATCTGGCTGATGAGGATGCCGAACAGGACCAGGCCGGCCCAGCGCAGCCGGAACTGGGCCAGCGCGTAGGCCGCCGGGACCGCGATCAGCAGGCTCAGGGCGACGCTGCCGACGGCGACCACGAGGCTCGTGACCAGGTTGGCGCCCTGGTCCGCGAGCGCCGTGCGGTAGCCGCTGAGGTCGGGCGACAGCGGCAGCCAGCCCGTGTCGACGGTCGCGCCGTTCGGCTGCAGCGACGCGTTGACCATCCAGTAGATCGGGAACAGCAGCACCGCGATCACGAGGATGCCCGCCGCGGTGTGGAGCCAGGGGTGTCGGACGGTGTTCATGGGCCTCACTCATCCACGGCGCGCCGGTTCAGGCGCAGATAGACGGCAGCGAAGATCAGCGAGATCACGATGAGGATGTTGCTCACCGCGGCCCCCTGACCGAAGTCGAAGGTGGCGAACGACAGCTGGTAGGACTGCGTGGCCAGCGTCTGGGTGGCGTTCGCGGGCCCGCCGCCCGTCAGCCCGAGGATGATGTCGAGCACCTTGAGCGTGTAGACGACGCCGAGCACCAGCACCACGGTGACGACCGGCCGCAGCATGGGCCACGTGATGTGCCGGAAGGCGCGCCAGCGGGTGGCGCCGTCGAGGGCGCCCGCCTCGTAGAGCTCGTCGGGGATGCCCTGCAGGCCGCCGTGCAGGATGACGGCGTTGAAGGGGATGCCGATCCAGACGTTGACGACGATGACGGTGACCAGGGCCAGCGACGTGCTGCTCAGCCAGGGGACGCCCGTGTCCACGAGGCCGGTGCCGACGAGGACGCGGTTGAGGGCGCCGGACTCGGTATCGAGGATCCACTTCCACACGGCGCTGGCGGCGATGAGCGGGATGAGCCAGGGCAGCAGGATCAGCGACCGCAGGAAGCCGGAGAGCGGGAACCGGCGGCGGAAGAACAGCGCGACCGCCAGGCCCAGCACGAACTGCCCGGCGATGGACCCCACGGTGAACAGGACCGTGTTGAGCAGGGCCGTGCGGAACAGCGGGCTGCCGACGACCTCGCGGTAGTTGTCGAGGCCGGCCCAGGGCGCCGCGCCCGTGAAGAAGGTCGAGATCGTGTAGTGCTGGAAGCCCATCACGACGTTCTGGACCACGGGGTACCCGTAGAACAGCAGCAGGTACAGCACCGCCGGGCCGAGGAACAGAAGCGTGACCAGGCGGCGGTTGCGGTGCCGGGCCCCGGGACGCCGGCCCGAGGCGGGCGCCGGCGCGAGCCGGGGCGGTGCGGCGGGGGTGGTCGTCGTCGTCATACGTACTCCTGGGCTTCCGCGAGGGCGTCCTGCGCCGAGGCCTGGCCGGAGACCGCGAGCTGGACGGCGGTGTACAGGGCGGTCGCCGTCGCCGGCCACTCGGCGCCGAGCTCGGCCGTGCGGGCGCGGGCCCCACGGACGAGCTCCGCGAACGCGGCCATCTCGGGACGGCGCTCGAGGAACGGCTCGATGAGGGCCGGCCTGCCGGGCACGGTGGAGCGCTCCGCCGCCATGGACACGAGGCTCTCGTCCGAGAGGAACTCCGTGAGGACCTGACCGGCGAGCCGCTCCTTGGCGCGGTCCCCGGTGGCGGGCACGCACCACACCTCGCCCCCGAGCGGGGCGACGGGACGCTGGCTGGCCGGGTCGCGCACCGGCAGGGTGACGACGTCGTACTCGAGGCCGTCGATCGCCTCCAGCTCGGGGATCTGCCAGGGCCCGTTGACCATCATGGCGGCGCGCCCGGCGACGAACTGGTCCTTGACGTCCGCCTGGCTCCAGTTCAGCACCGACGTGGACGCGTGCCCGTCGGCGACCGTCCCGGCGAGCAGGTCGAGCCCGGCGGCGGCCTCCGGCGTGGCGATGCGCCGCTCGTCGGCGCCGTTCGACCAGAAGAACGGCAGGTACTGCCAGGTGCCCTCGTAGGTCGCGTTGCCGCAGAAGGCGAGGCCGTAGCGCGAGCCCCGGGTCAGCGCGGCCGCCGCCTCGCGGAGCTCGGCCCAGGTGGTCGGCGGCGCGACGCCCGCCTCGTCCAGGGCACGGACGTCGTAGAAGAGCGCGATGGTGTTCACCGTCGGGGCGAGCCCGTAGACCCGCCCGTCGTAGGTGCCCGCCGAGGTGACGCCCTCGGTGTACCCGTCGGTGGGCACGCCGACCTCGTCGAACGGGCGCAGGGCCGTGGTGGCGGCGATCTGCTGCAGGTCCGGGTTGTCGAGCATGAGGATGTCCGGCAGCGTCCCGGACGACCCCTGCTGGAGCACCCGCTGGATCAGCGAGTCGCCGGCGACGGAGACGCGCTCGAGCGTGACGCCGACCTTGGACGCCGCCGCGTCGAGCGCACCGCCGATCACGGTGCGGTCGGGGTCGTTGGTGTACGTGTCGAGGACGCGCAGCGTCCGCGGCGACGTCGCCGCCCCCTCGGCTCCGCACCCGGCCAGGAGCGCGGCCAGCGGCGCCAGCAGCCCGGCGGCGGTGACGGCCCGGCGCGAGACCGGGCGGTCCGGCCAGGCCGGTGCCCGGGTGGGCACCCCTCCGGTCGTCGTCGATGCGCATCGATGATGCATGAGTCTCCACCTTCCTCGTCATCGGTTCGGGTAGTGGTGCGGGTACGGGTGCCGGGAGGGCTAGCCCGCCGGTCGTGCGGTGCGCGTCGACGCGCGCCGCACCAGCGCCGCCGGCACGAGCTCCTGCTCGCGGCCGCGGGGCGTCTCGCCGTCGAGCAGGGCGAAGACACGCTCCATCACGCGCCGCGAGACGTCGCGCGGTTGCGGCGACGTGGCGGTGAGGCCGTACGGTGCGGCCTCGCTGTCGATGGCGAGGCCCACGAGGTCGGCGTCCCTGCCGGGCACACGGCCCCGGTCGGCCAGCGCGCGCAGCGTCTCGGGGATCGGGCTGGCGACCACGAGCCCGGGCACCCCGCCGGACGCGAGGGCGCCGTCGACCGCCCGCCGCACGTCCGCCTCGCCGGTCGGCCGGTGCCAGCGCAGCTCGACGCCGCGCTCCGCGGCCGTCGCGCGCGCCCCGCGCTCGAAGCGCGGCACGTAGTTGATGCCCTGCGCCGCGACGTCCGGCCGCCAGCCCAGCACGTCCACCGTCCGGTGCCCCAGGTCGGCCAGCTCGGCCACGAGCAGCCGGCCCGCCGCCTCGAAGTCGAAGTCGAGGCAGTCGAGGCCCTCGGCGTCGTCGGGGATCCCGATGAACACGACGGGCAGCGGCAGGCCCCGCGCCACGTCCACGCGGTCGTCGTGGGTGCCGACCTCCATGACGACGAGGGCGTCGCACAGCGAGCGGCCCGCGACGCGGCGCAGCCCGGCCGGGCCCTCGTCGGCGGTCACGAGGAGGACGTCATGGTCGCGACGCCGTGCCGCCAGCAGGATCTCCTCGACGAACATCATGAGCTGCCGCGCGCCGGCTTCCGGGTTGACGGGCACGACGACCGCGATGGTGCTCGTGCGGTGCCCCGCCAGGGCGCGCGCCCCGGCGTGCGGCTCGTAGGTCAGGCGATCGATGGCGTCCTGGACGCGCCGGCGGGTCTCCGGGGAGATCGGGCGCTTGCCGCTCATGACGTACGAGACGGTGCTCTGCGACACGCCGGCCTCACGCGCGACGTCGGCGCTCGTGGGCATCTTCGCCACCGTGCCCCCCGTCCGCGCCGTCGGTCATCGATGCGCATCGATGCGCATCGCCGACGAATGTACCGTCAGCGCCCGGGGCGTGACAAGCGTCACGCCCCGGGCCTGGTCCGCACCGGGTGCCGGCAGGCTCGACGAGCGATCGTCAGGAGTGCGGCACCGTCGCGGTGATGAGGGTGCCGTCGTCCCGGCGGTTGCCGGACAGCGCCCGCAGGCTGGGCCGGCCGGGCCGCACCGGGCCCTGGCCGTCGAGCGGGACGACGACGGGCTCGCCGGCGGTGACCGCCACCTGCTCGCCCCGCACCAGGACCTTCGCGCCGTCGCCCGTCTCGGCGACGAGCTCGAGCTCGTCGGGACGCACCGTGACGCGCAGCCGCGACCCGTGCCACTGCACGCGGAACGTCAGCGCCTCCCAGCCCTGCGGCAGGCGCGGGTCGAACGACAGCACGCCGTCGTGGTCCCGCATGCCGCCGAAGCCGAACGCGAGCGCCGACCAGGTGCCGCCCGCGGACGCCACGTGCACGCCGTCGGCCGCGTTGTCGTGCAGGTTCGCCAGGTCCACGAGCAGCGAGGACACGAAGTACTCGAGCGCGAGCTCGTGGTACCCGACCTCCGCCGCGACGATCGACTGCACCACGCCCGACAGCGTCGAGTCACCGGTGGTCAGCGGGTCGTAGTACTCGAAGTCGGCCAGCTTCTGCTCGGCCGAGAAGTGCTGCCCCTGCAGGAACAGCGCGAGCACCACGTCCGCCTGCTTGAGCACCTGGTACCGGTAGATCACGAGCGGGTGGTAGTGCAGCAGCAGCGGGCGCTTGGTCACCGGCGTCGCGGCCAGGTCCCAGATCTCCCGCTCGAGGAAGTGGGAGTCCTGGGGGTGGATGCCGATGCTGTCCGCGTACGGGATGGACATGTGGTCCGCGGCCCGGGTCCACTCGGTGGTCTCGTGCACGCCCAGGGACAGGCGGTCCGCGAGACGCTCGTAGTCCTCCGGGAACTCCTCGCGCATCGTCTCCACGACGAACGCCGCGGCACGCAGGTTGAACCGCGCCATGACGTTGGTGAACAGGTTGTCGTTCACCACGGTCGTGTACTCGTCGGGGCCGGTCACGCCGTGGATGTGGAAGTTGTCGTCGCCGTTGGCGCGCCAGAAGCCGAGGTCCTCCCACATGCGCGCCGTCTCGACGAGGACGTCCACCGCCTCGCGGCGCAGGAAGTCCGTGTCGCCCGTGGCGCGCACGTACTGCACCAGGGCGAAGCTGATGTCCGCGTCGATGTGGTACTGCGCGGTGCCGGCCGCGTAGTACGCCGACGCCTCCTCGCCGTTGATGGTGCGCCACGGGAACAGGGCGCCCTTCTGCGACAGCTCCTTGGCGCGGCGTCGTGCGGCGTCGAGCATCTGGTAGCGGAACCGCAGGGCGTTGCGGGCGTACCGCGGGCTCGTGTAGGTGAGGAACGGGAGCACGTAGATCTCCGTGTCCCAGAAGTAGTGCCCCGAGTACCCGCTGCCGGTCAGGCCCTTGGCAGGGACGCCGGACCCCTCGGCCCGCGCGGTCGCCTGGGCGAGCTGGAACAGGTTCCACCGCACCGCCTGCTGGATCTCCGGGCGGCCCGAGATCTCGACGTCCGACCGCGCCCAGAAGTCGTCCAGCCAGGTGCGCTGGTGGGTGAACTGCTCCTCGATGCCGCCGGCGCGCACCCGGTCCAGGGTGCGCCGGCACCGGTCGACGAGCTCGCGCGTCGGGACGCCGCGGGACGTGTGGTACGTGACGACCTTGGTGAGGCGGATCGTGTGCCCCGCCTTCGCGTCGACGCGGAACACGTGCTTCGCGAGGTCGTCGTCCACCTGCGTGCGCACGTCCCAGTCGTCCACGGTCTCGAGGCGGTGGTCCGCCGCGACGGCGAGCGTCATGCCCGAGTTCGTGGACCGGTAGGACAGCACGAGCCGCTCGTCGTCGCCCCAGCGCGTCTGCGGCTGCAGCACCCGGCCGGCGAACGCCTCCGCCTTGCGCGGGTCGAAGCCCTCCCCCAGCGACGCGGCGGGCACGTGGTACTCGTCCTGGCCGTCCTGCCGGTTGAGGATCTGCGACGAGATGGCCACGGGTCCGTCGGCGTCCAGCAGCGTGACCTCGAACGTCATGACGCCCAGGTGCCGCTCGACGAACGACACCATGCGCTGCGAGGTCACCTTGACCCGCTTGCCCGACGGCGTGCGCCACAGGATCTCGCGCCGCAGCACGCCGTCGCGCATGTCGAGCGCGCGCTCGTAGTCGACGAGGTCCGCGACCGGCAGCAGCAGCGGCTCGTCGTCCACGTACAGCCGGATCACCTTGGTGTCCGGCGCGTTGACGATGGTCTGGCCCACCTTGGCGAAGCCGTACGCCTCCTCGGCGTGCCGGATGGGCCACGTCTCGTGGAAGCCGTTGACGAACGTGCCGTGCGAGTGGGACTCGCGGCCCTCCTCGACGTTGCCGCGCATCCCGAGGTAGCCGTTCCCCACCGCGAAGAGGGACTCGGTGACACCGAGGTCCTCCGCGGAGAACTCGGCCTCCACGAGGCGCCACGGCTCGGCGGGGAAACGCAGGTGGTCCACGGACCGCTGCTCGTCGGCGGTGCGGCGGATCATGCCCGCCCCTCCTGCCGGTCGGCGGGCGCGTCCAGGATCGAGGCGTCCAGCTCGCCCAGGTCGGCGACCACGCGGTCCGCGCCGTGCGCGGCGAGGGCGCGGGCCCCGACGCCGCGGTCGACGCCGAGCACCAGGCCGAACGGCCCGGCCGCGCCGGCCTGCACGCCCGACAGGGCGTCCTCGACGACGACCGCCTCAGCGGCCGGGACGCCGAGCAGCTCGGCGGCCCGCAGGTACGTGTCGGGCGCGGGCTTGCCCGCCAGGTGCTCGCGCGCGGCGACGTTGCCGTCCACGACGACCCCGAACCGCTCGGTCAGCCCCGCCGCGGCGAGCACGGCGGGCGTGTTGCGCGACGAGGACACGACGGCGACCTGCGCGCCCGCGGCGGTCACGGCGTCGAGGAAGCGCACCGAGCCCGGGTACGGGGCGATGCCCTCCTCGTCGAACATGCGGTTGACGATCGCGTCCTTGCGGTTGCCGAGGGCGCTCACGGTGTCCTCCCCGGGCGCGTCGTCGGCGGTGCCGCGCGGCAGCTCGACGCCGCGCGACGCGAGGAACGTCGCCACGCCGTCGTAGCGCGGCTTGCCGTCGATGTGCGCGAAGTAGTCCGCGGACGTGTACGGCGCGAGGCCGCGGGCCTCGCACCACGGCGCGAACAGGCGCTCCCACGCCCGCATGTGCACCTCGGCGGTCGGGGTGAGCACGCCGTCGAGGTCGAACAGCACGGCTCGGAGGCTGGTCACGGGAGTCCTTCGCGGGTCGGGGTCGGGTCGGGCACCGTGCCCCCTGCGGGCCGACGCCGAGGTTCAGCCTACGCAGTCACCGGGGTGCACCGGGAGCACGCGCCGCGCCTCGGTGAGATCTTCGCGGATCGGTCCCTCGACCGCCCCCGATCCGTCCCGCACGCAGGGCCGGCTCAGGACGCCGCGCGCTCCGCGAGCGCCTCCGCCACCCGCCCGAGGTTCGCCAGCTCCGCGCGATGGGTGTCGACGTCGGCGAGGCTCCGTCGGGGCGCCGCGAGCAGCGTCACGTCGGCCAGCCCGGCCGCGGGCAGCCCGATGCGGCGCCACGGCTCGGCGACCAGGCGGACCAGCTCGCCGAGCTGCGGCCCCGAGCACTGCGAGACGGTGGCGGGCGGCAGCCCGGCCCACAGGCCCATGCCCCGCTCGGTGGCGCGGGCGAGCAGCTCCCAGGCGCGCTCGTTCCAGCCCGCCGACTCCCCCGCGCCGCCGACGTCGGCGAGGTCCAGCCCGACGGCGTCCGCCCCCGCGAGCGCGACGGGCGGCACGCCCACCCAGGTGGCGCCGAGGTGCACGACGACGCGGGCGCCGGCGTCGTGGGCGGCGTCGACGACGGGCCGCAGCCCCTCGACGACGTCGGGCCCGGGCACGGCCCGGAGCCGGGAGTAGCCGGAGAAGCTGGGCAGCACGCCCGCGTGCACCTGTCCCAGCAGCGGCTCGGTGAGCTGCACGACCGGCGTCGCGCCGGGGACCTGGGCCCGCACCTCCGCCAGGTGCCGGCGCACGGCCTCGGCCAGCCCGAGCGACAGGTCGCGGCGGGCGCCGACGTCGGCGAGCACCCGGTCGCCGCGCGCGGACCACAGCTGCGCGGCGAGGGTCCACGGGCCCGTGAGCTCGACGGCGAGCGGGCCGTCGTGGCCGACGGCCGCGACGGCCAGCGCCGACAGGTCCTCCCGCAGCAGGGACTCCGCGCGGCGCAGGTCGGCGCCGGGGTGGTCGGTGAGCTTCCAGCCGTGCGGGCCCAGCTCGACCGGCATCTCCGCCAGCAGCGACGCCGTCCGTCCGACGGCGTCGGCCCCCGGCCCGCGACCGGTGAGCTGGGCGAGGAACGGCACAGGATCGACACCGGTGGGCGACGACGCCAGGTCGTCGAGCACGGTCTGCTGCGCCACGAGCTCGTCACGCACGCCGCCGGGCCAGGGTCCGTGCCCGGAGACCGCGGTCACGCGTCCGCCCCCGCCCCGGCCGGTCGTCCGTCCACGACGTCCACCACGCTGTCACCCGATGTCACCCGATGTCACCTCTCCCACCCCGTCATGCAGCGGCCCACCGCCGCTCTCGAAGGGTAGGAGCACGGTAACGGTCCGACGAAGGAGTCCCGATGTCCGTCATCCTCGACCAGGCGCCCGCCGCACCCGCGGGCCGGGCCTCCGCGTCACCGCTCGCGCAACCCGCGGGCGGGTCACGGGCCGTGCTGTCCACCCCGCGGGCGGTCGCGACGCGCGTGCACGCCAACGCGATGCCGTCGGGCGCGGAGGCGGTGCTGCGACGCCAGCTCGCGCCCGGCTTCCGCAACCACGACGTGCTGCCGGGCTGCGCCGGCGGGCCCGACGCGCTGGTGGCGACCATGCACTGGTTCCACGACGCCTTCGACGAGCAGCGGGTCGAGGTGCTGCACGCCGTCACGGAGGGTGACCTGGTGGCCCTGCACGTCGCGTTCAGCGCCCTGCACTCGGGGTTCTTCCTCGGCGTCGCGCCGTCGCACCGGCGCTTCACCGTGCGCGAGATGCACCTGGTCCGCGTCGCCGACGGGCTCGAGGCCGAGCACTGGGTGATGCGCGACCAGGTGTGGTGGGAGCACGAGCTGCGCCGCTGACCGGAGCCGTCGCACGTCGGGCCGTCCGGCTACTCGTGGGAGACTGCGCCCATGCGGATCACCGTGCGCAACGCCCGTTTCCAGCAGCTGCAGACGCTGCTCACGAACCGCACCAAGCGGGGCCGCGCCGGGGAGTTCCTGGTGCAGGGCGTGCGCCCGATCACGATGGCCGTCGAGCACGGCTGGCAGGTGCGCACGCTGCTGCACGAGACGGACCGCCGGCTGTCGTCGTGGGCCCAGGAGATGCTGCAGGCGACGGGCGCCGAGACGATCGCGATGTCCCCCGACCTGCTCGCCGAGCTCGCCGAGAAGGACGAGGGCGCCAGCGAGCTGCTGGCGGTCGTCGCGATGCCGGACGACGACCTGGCGCGCGTCCCGGTCGGGCCGGCGTTCCTGGGCGTCGTCTTCGACCGGCCCACCCAGCCGGGCAACATCGGCGCGGTGGTGCGCTCCGCCGACGCGTTCGGCGCCGACGGGCTCGTCGTCACCGGCCACGCCGCCGACCCGTACGACCCGAAGGCCGTGCGCGCGACGACCGGCTCCCTGTTCGCGCTGCCCGTGGTGCGGGCGGCCTCGCACGGCGAGGTCATGGACTGGGTGGGTGCGCACCGCGCCGCCGGGCGCCCGGTGACCGTCGTCGCGACCGACGAGGACGGCGACGCCGCGCCCGCCGACGTCGACCTCACCGGCCCCGTCCTGCTCGCCGTCGGCAACGAGACGGCCGGGCTGTCGAGGGGGTGGCGCGAGGCCGCCGACGTCACCGTCGCGATCCCCATGGCCGGGTCGGCCAGCTCGCTCAACGCCTCGAACGCCGCCTCGATCGTGCTGTACGAGGCGCACCGGCAGCGGCTCGCCAGGGGCTGACGCCCGCCCCTGACGCCCGCCACCGCCCACCGGGCGGTCAGGGGCGCACGACGGCGCGGCAGCTGCGCAGGAACGAGTCGGCCACCCGGGCGGGGTCCCCGAGGTAGCCCGCGACCATGACACCGTCGCGCAGGAGCATGAGGTCCTCGGCGACGGCGGCGGGGTCGGCCGGGGCGAGCGGGGCGACCAGCCGCGCGAAGGCGTCCTCCCACCACCGGCGGTGGGCGTCGACCGCCCGGCGGACGGGGCTGTCGGCGTCGGGGTACTCCGCGGCGGCGTTGATGAACGGGCAGCCGCGGAACCCGGGGCTGCACGCGACGGCCCCGGTGCCCTCGGCGAGGAGGCGCAGCGTCGCGTCGACGTCGCCGGCCCCCTGCGCGACGGCGGCGTCGACCCCGTCGCGCTCGAGCGCCGCACGGTGCTCGAGGTAGGCGACCACGAGGTCGTCCTTGCTCTTGAAGTGCCGGTAGAAGGTCACCTTCGTGGTCCCGGCACGGTCGATGACCTTGTCGACGCTCACGGCCCGCAGCCCGTGCGCGTAGAACAGCTCGTTCGCCGCCTCGATCAGGCGCTCTCGCACGGACCCCTGCACGGTCGCGATCATACGTGCCCTCCTTGCCCGGCCAGCGGCCTTCCTCTTGCGCTCGACGCCCCGCCGTGTGTACGGTCCCGCTCGGTAGAGTGACTAGTAAGTCTACCTCTGTCCGTCCTCAAAGGAATGAGCCCATGACCACCACCGTGGAACCCCCCACCGCCACCGCCACCGCCCTGCGGAACCTCTACCTCGTCCGGTTCGGCTTCGCCGTCGTCTGGGCGGTGCTGCTGTTCGTCACCGCGTCGAGCATCGGCCCGGTGAGCACGGCGCTGCTCGTGCTGTACCCGCTGTTCGACGTCGCCGCGGCGGTCGTGGACCTGCGGGCCTCGAAGGCCGCGCGCCCCGCCGTCGGCCTCCGGGTGAACGTCGTCCTCAGCCTGCTGACCGCCGTCGCCCTCGGCTTCGCCGTCACCTCCGGCATCCCCGCCGTGCTGCGTGTCTGGGGTGCCTGGGCGATCACCGCCGGGATCGTGCAGCTCGTCGTCGCCGTCCGGCGCTACCGGCTCGGCGGCCAGTGGGCCATGATCCTCAGCGGCGGCATCTCCGTGCTCGCCGGCGGCGGGTTCGTCATGATGGCCGGCGGCCCGGACGCGGCGCTGACCTCGCTCGCCGGGTACGCCGCGCTCGGCGGCGTCTTCTTCCTCGCTTCCGCCCTCCGGCTCCACCGCGTCGCGCGGGCCGCACGATGACCGCGGCGTACGACGTCGTCGTCATCGGCGCCGGTCCGGTCGGGGAGAACGTCGCCGACCGGGTGGTGCAGGGCGGCCTCACGGCGGTGGTCGTGGAGCGCGAGCTCGTCGGCGGGGAGTGCTCCTACTGGGCCTGCATGCCGACCAAGGCGCTCCTGCGCGACGCCGCCGCGCTGCGCGCCGCCCGGAGCCTGCCCGGCGCCCGCGCGGCCGTGACAGGCGAGCTCGACACCACGGCCGTGCTACGGCGTCGCGACGAGTTCGCCGCCCGGTGGGACGACGGCGGCCAGGTCGCCTGGCTGGAGCAGGCCGGGATCGACCTCGTCCGCGGCACCGGGCGGGTCGCCGGCACGCGCACCGTCGAGGTGACCGGCGCCGACGGGTCCACGGCCACCCTCGAGGCGCGGCACGCCGTGGTGGTCGCCACAGGCAGCGGCGCCCGGCTCCCGGAGATCCCCGGGCTGGCCGACGCCGCCCCGTGGACCAGCAGGGAGGCCGCCGCGGCGCAGGCCGTGCCCGCGCGGCTCGCGATCGTCGGCGGCGGCGTCGTCGGCGCCGAGATGGCGACGGCGTACGCGGCCCTCGGGGCGCACGTCACCCTCGTGGCCCGGGACGGGCTGCTGCCCGCCGTGGAGCCGTTCGCGAGCGACCTCGTGGCCCGATCGCTGAAGGCGGCAGGCGTCGTGCAGCACCTACGGACCGAGCCCGTGCGCGTCCACCGCGACGCGCAGGGGGTGGTGCACATCCTCCTCGCGGACGGCGCCGCCGTCGATGCCGACGAGGTGCTGGTCGCGACCGGCCGCCGGCCGGCCACCGGCGCCCTCGGCCTGGACCGGCTCGGGCTCACCCCGGGCGACTGGCTGCGCGTGGACGACTCCCTGCGCGTCCTCGGCCCCGACGACGCTCCGGTGGGCGACGGGTGGCTCTACGCCGCCGGCGACGTCAACCGGCGCGCGCTGCTGACCCATCAGGGCAAGTACCAGGCCCGGGCCGTCGGCGACACCATCGTCGCCCGCGCCCGGGGCGCCGCCGTCGACCTGTCCCCCTGGGGCCGGCACGCCGCCACGGCAGACCTGCGGGCCGTGCCGCAGGTCGTCTTCACCGACCCGGAGGTCGCGACCGTCGGGCACACCGTCGCCTCCGCCGCGGCGGCCGGGCTCCGCGTCCGCGCCGTCGAGCACGACCTCGGATCTGTCGCCGGCGCGGCACTGCACGCCGACGGGTACACAGGGCGGGCCGCCATGGTCGTGGACGAGGACCGGCAGGTGCTCGTCGGCTTCACCGCGGTCGGGCCGGACGTCGGCGAGCTGCTGCACGCCGCGACGGTCGCCGTCACCGCCGAGGTGCCGCTCGACCGGCTGTGGCACGCCGTCCCCGCCTACCCGACCGTCAGCGAGGTCTGGCTGCGGCTCCTCGAGGCGTACGGACGGGACGCGACGCTCTCCGCGCCCTAACCACGCCAGGCGTCGGCCACGGTCGCCTGGCCGAGCACCTGCGTGCCGCGGTAGACGACGACCGACTGCCCGGCGGCGACGCCGCGCAACGGGGTGCCGGTGAGGTGCAGCTCCAGGCCCGGCACGCCGTCGTCGGCCACGGCCCCGTCCCGGCCCGGCGTGCCGGTCGTCACGCGCACCCGCGCGGGGACCGGCGCGCCGTGGGCGCGGACCTGCACCTCGACGTCGTCGACCCAGGCGGCGGGCGGCGGGGCGAACCAGACGGCCTTCCCGGCGGCGACCCGGTCCACGCTCAGCAGCTCGGCCGGGCCCACGACGACGGTGTTGGTCGACGTCTGCACGTCCACGACGTACCGCGCGCGCCCGTCGGCGGCGGGGGTACCGAGGCCGAGCCCCTTGCGCTGGCCGACCGTGAACGCGTACGCGCCGTCGTGCTCCCCGACGACGGCGCCGTCGGTGTCCACGACCTCCCCCGGGCGCGAGCCGAGCCGGTCGCGCAGGAACCCGCGGGTGTCGCCGTCGGCCACGAAGCAGATGTCGTAGGAGTCGGGCTTGGCGCTCACGGACAGGCCGCGGCGCTCGGCCTCCGCGCGCACCTCGGCCTTGGAGGCGAAGCCGCCGAGCGGGAACATCGCGCGCGCCAGCCGCTCCGGGCCCATCACGGCCAGCACGTACGACTGGTCCTTCTCGTCGTTCGGCGACCGGTGCAGCTCGCGGGTCACCGTGCCGTCGGGGGCCTCGTGCGTCACGACCCGCGCGTAGTGGCCGGTGGCGACAGCGTCGAAGCCGAGGGCCGTGGCCTTGTCGAGCAGGGCCTCGAACTTGATGTGCTCGTTGCAGCGCACGCACGGGTTCGGGGTGCGGCCCGCCTCGTACTCCGACAGGAAGTCCGCGACGACCGTCTCCTCGAACCGCTCGGACAGGTCCCACACGTAGTACGGGATGCCGAGCACGTCCGCGGCCCGGCGCGCGTCGCCGGCGTCCTCGATGGAGCAGCAGCCGCGCGAGCCCGTGCGGAACTGGTCGCGGTTGCGGCTCAACGCCATGTGCACGCCGACGACCTCGTGGCCCGCCTCCACGGCGAGCGCCGCAGCCACGGCCGAGTCCACGCCGCCCGACATGGCGGCCAGCACCCTCATGCCGTGCCCCCCGCGCCGGCCGGCGCGGAGACCAGCCCGGCCGCGCGCGCCCGCTGGACCACCTGGGGCAGCGCGGCGACGAGGCGCTCGACGTCGTCGGCGGTCGACGTCGCGCCGAGCGAGAAGCGCAGGGCGCCGCGCGCGTCGAGCTCCGGCACGCCCATCGCGAGCAGCACGTGCGACGGCTGCGGCACGCCCGCCTGGCAGGCGGACCCGGTGGAGGCCTGCACGCCCGCGGAGTCCAGCAGGTAGAGCAGCGAGTCGCCCTCGGCGCCGGGGAAGGTGAAGTGCGCGTTGCCGGGCAGCCGGGCGGCGGCGCCGTCGTCCGAGCCCGGGTCGGGCCCGCGGAGCACCGCCTCCGGGTCCGCGGCGCGCACGCCGGCGACGAGCCGGTCGCGCAGGGCGCTCAGGGCCGCGGCGCGCTCGTGCCGCGCGGCGACGGTCTCCACCAGCGCGACGGCGAACGACCGGATCCCGGGCACGTCGAGGGTGCCGGAGCGCACCCCGCGCTCCTGGCCCCCGCCGTGCAGCACCGCCTCGAGCGGCAGGTCGCGGCGGGCGAGCAGCGCGCCCACGCCGAGCGGGCCGCCCAGCTTGTGCGCGGTCACCGTCATGGCGTCCACGCCGGAGGCCGCGAAGTCGACCTCGACCTGGCCCACGGCCTGCACCGCGTCCGTGTGCACGGGCACCCCGTGCTGGTGCGCGAGCCGGACGACGTCGCGCACCGGCTGCAGCGTGCCCACCTCGTTGTTGGCCCACATCACCGAGACGAGCGCGACCTCGTCGCCGTGCTCCGTCAGCTCGGCGCGCAGGGCCGCGAGGTCCACGCGGCCGTCGCCGTTCACCGGCAGCAGGACGATCTCCGCGCCCGCGTGCCCCGCGAGCCAGAACGCCGGGTCGAGCACCGCGTGGTGCTCGACGGCGGAGACCAGCACGCGGGTGCGGCGCGCGTCGGTGCGGCGCCGGCCCCAGAAGATCCCCTTGATGGCGAGGTTGTCGGACTCCGTGCCGCCACCGGTGAAGATCACCTCGCTGGGCCGGGCGCCCAGCGACGCCGCGACGGACTCGCGCGACTCCTCGACGGCCCGGCGGGCTGCCCGCCCCGCGGAGTGCAGCGAGCTCGCGTTGCCGGTCCGGCCGGCCTCCGCGACGTACGCCTCGAGCGCCGCCCGCGACATGGGGGTCGTGGCGGCGTGGTCGAGGTAGGCGCCCGCGGGAGCCTCGAGGGTGGTCACGGTCCCCCAGTCTACGAACTGTTCCCCCGGGCTCCGCGAGGGGGCCCGAGTCACCACGAGGTGGTCCGAGTCACCACGAGGTGGTCCGCCCGTGCCGAGGTGGTCCGTGCCCCCGCGAGGTAGTTCGAGAACCCGCGAGGTAGTCCAGCTCTCGCCGAGGTAGTGGTCTGGTCCACTACCTCGGCGAGACCGGAACTACCTCGGCGAGACCGGAACTACCTCGCGGTCAGCGGTGGCGGGGCCAGGGGAACGGGCCGGGGCCGTCCCAGCCGTCGCCCTTGCCGTTCCCGTGACCGTTCCCGTGACCGTTGCCGTTCCCGTGACCGTTGCCGTTGCCGTGGCCGTTGCCCGGGTGCTCGCCGCGGCCGGCCTTGTAGACCTGGATCGTGGACGGCCGCGGGCCGCGCCACGCGCCGGCCGGAGCCCGCTCGCCCTCGGCGAGGTAGTCCGGGAAGTAGGAGTTCTGGGCGGCGGTGCTGCCGTTCTCGCCCGGGTGCTGGACGTTGACGTAGACCATCGCGTCGCGGGAGTCCACGACCGGCCCGCACGTCTCGGCCTCTCGCGGCACCGACAGGAACTGCTCGACGCGTCCCCGCTGGCGCCCGGTGAGCGTGACCTTGAACAGCCCGTCGCACTTCTGGATCGTCGACGGCGCGCCGTCGGTGGAGATCCACAGGTTGCCCTCGGCGTCGAACGCGAGGTTGTCCGGGCACGAGATCGGGGACACCTTGTCGGCGGGGAAGCCGGAGAAGTACGTCGAGTCGTTCACGGACGGGTCGCCCGCGACGAGCAGCAGGTTCCACGTGAACGTGGTGGCGGTCTGGTCGCCGCGGTCCTCGATGATCTCCACGACGTGGCCGTCGCGGTTGGTGGTGCGCGGGTTGGGCTCGGTGGCGCCCTCCTTGCCCTCCTTGCCGCGGTCGGTGTTGTTGGTGCACGCCACGTAGATGCGGCCGGTGAGCGGGTTGGGCTCCACGTCCTCCGGACGGTCCATCTTGGTGGCGCCGACGGCGTCCGCGGCCAGCCGCGTGAAGACGAGCACCTCCTCCGTGGTCATGCCCGGCACCTGCGACTCGCCGTCCTTGACCAGCGCCACCCACTCGCCCGTGCCGTCGAAGGCGCCGTCGGACGGGACCGCACCCGTGCCGTCGATCTCGGACGCCGGGGAGTCGCCCCGGAACCGCGCGACGTACAGGTCGCCCTCGGAGAGCAGGGTCTTGTTGTGCCGGCGCGCCCCGCGGCTGCTGCCCTCGCGGAAGCGGTTCTTCGACACGAACTTGTACACGTAGTCGAAGCGCTCGTCGTCGCCCATGTACGCCACGGCGTGGCCGCGCTTCGACAGGATGACGTTGGCTCCCTCGTGCTTGAAGCGGCCCATCGCCGTGTGCTTCACCGGCGCCTCGTCGGGCTCGTACGGGTCCACCTCGACGATCCAGCCGAAGCGGTGGCTCTCGTACTCGTAGCCGGGGTTGCGACCGTCGAACCGCGGGTCGTCGAGCTCCCAGCCGTAGCTGGTCGCCTTGTCGGCCAGGCCGTACCGCGCGTCCCGCGGGTCCTTGCCGCTGACGCGGAAGTTGGCGTTGTAGTTCTCCTCGCCGGAGACGACCGTGCCCCACGGCGTGGTGCCGCCCGCGCAGTTGTTGAGGGTGCCGCGCACGCGGGTGCCGCTCGGGTCCTCGACCGTCTTCATCAGGTAGGAGCCTGCCGCCGGGCCGTCCACCCGGAACTCGGTCTCCACCGTGATGCGGCGGTTGTAGCGGCTGATCCGCGAGTACGTCCACGGCGAGCCCTCGCGGTCGCGACGCACCTCGACGACCGACAGCCCCCAGGCGGCGCGCTCGATCGCGCGCCGCGTGGCCGCGTCGTACGACGCGTCGAACATGATCCCGGCGTTGGTGTACTCGTGGTTGCTCACGAGCAGGCCGCGCGTGCCGCGCTTCGTCTTGCCGCCGCGGGGGCGGACGTCGTCCGGGTCGGCCGGCAGGATGTCGAGGTAGTCGACGTTGTAGCCGAACTGCTTGGCCTGCTGCTCCGGCGTCTGGTTCGCCGCGTCGAACGCGCGGCCGCCGGGCAGGATCGGGTCGCCCCAGCGGATGATCGGCGACCACTCGTACCCCTCGGGCACGACGAAGGCGTCCACGCCGGCGTCCTGCGGCACGATGGCGCCGAAGGCGAGGCCCTTGCCGGAGCCGCGGCCCGCGGCAGCTCCGGAAGACGTGACGGCGCCCGCGCCTGGCGCGCCGGCGACCTGCCCGCCGACGACGACGGTGGCGGCCGCGGCGGCGAGGCCGCCGAGCATGACGCGGCGGGACAGGGCCCGCGCCGCGACGTCGCGGAAGTACTCGTTGGCGGACTCGTTGGGCGCGGGGTGCGAGCACGCGTCGGCGCACTTGAGGCGGCACGTGACCGCGCTGCGCTTGCCGCGGGCGTAGTGGGGGGTGTGAGGCGTGGCCGCGAGCTCCAGCAGCGGGCGCGACTCGGGGGCGATCGTCATCGGTGGCACTCCTGAGATAGGGCGGTGACGGGACCGGGGGTGACGAGCCCGACGGTAGGGAGCACCGATGGCGTCACGTCGTCGTGACACCGACCCTCAGGTGAACAGCAGGTGACCTGCTGGCTCGTCGCCGTCGCGGCCTCTCCGCGACCAGTCAGCCGAGCGAGGCGACCCACTCCGACGTGCCGTCGTCGAAGCCCTGCTCCTTCCAGATCGGCACCTCGGCCTTGAGCTCCTCGACCAGGTCCGACGCGGCGGTGAACGCCGCCTGGCGGTGCCCCGCGGCCACGGCCGCCACCACCGCGACGTCGCCGATCGTCAGGTCGCCCGTGCGGTGCACGACGGCGACGCGGACGCGGTCCCCCTTCGCCGCGGCCGTGCGGTGCGCGACGCGCTCCGCCACCGTCCGCAGCACCGTCGCGGCGTCCGGGTGCGCCTCGTAGTGCAGGTGCGCGACGCCGCGACCGCCGTCGTGGTCACGGACGTACCCGGTGAACGTCGCCACCGCGCCGCACGCGTCGTCGCGCACCAGCGCGCTCAGCTCCGCGAGCAGCGGGTCCAGGGGCGCGTCGACGACGTCGGCGCGCAGCACGGCGGCATCCGCGGGCGCGTCAGGCTCCTGGTCCACCGGCGTGGGATGGTCGCCGCCCGCGAGCTGGTCGACGGCGTGGGTGAGCACCTCGGCGAGCGCGTCGAGGCCGTCGGTCACGCCGCCGACGGAGCCGGGCAGGTTGACGACCAGCGTGCGGCCGGCCACCCCGGCCACGCCGCGGGACAGGGCCGCCGCCGGGACGGCCCGCTTCGTGGGGTCGGTGGGCGCGAGCGAGCGCGCGCGGACGAGCTCGGCGATCCCCGGCACCTCGCGGTCCAGCACGGCGCGCGTCGCCTCGGGGGTGCGGTCGCGCGGGCCGAGCCCCGTGCCCCCGCTGGTGACGATCAGGTGCGGCACGTCGTCGGGGGCAGCGACCAGCAGGTCGGCCAACGCCTCCCGCACGGGCTCGCCGTCAGGCACGACGACGGGCGGCGACGTGCGCCAGCCGCGGGCCGCGAACCACGCGACGGCCGCCGGGCCCGACCGGTCCTCGTACTCCCCCGCCGCGGCCCGGTCGGAGGCGACGACGACGGCGACGCGGTGCTCGGGGTGCCTGCCGCCGTGCCCCTCGTGGCGCTCGCGCGTGCCGGTCATGCGTCCTGCCCGTGCGTCTCGGAGGACGTCGCCGGGCGCGACCAGTCGCCGGACTTGCCGCCCGACTTGGCCACCACCTGCACGTCCGTGAGCACGGCCGCCTTGTCGACCGCCTTGATCATGTCGTAGAGCGTCAGCCCGGCGACGGTGACCGCCGTGAGCGCCTCCATCTCGACGCCGGTGCGGCCGGTGGTGCGCACGGTCGCGGTGATCGCCACCGTGCCGGAGCCGTCGGAGGCGGGCACGACGTCGATCTCCACGCCGGAGATCGGCAGCGGGTGGCACAGCGGCACGAGGTCCGGGGTGCGCTTCGCGCCCAGGATCCCCGCGATGCGGGCGGTGGCGATCGCCTCGCCCTTCGGCAGGTCGCCCGACGCGATCCGCGCGACGACGTCGGCCCGCGTGCGCAGCACCCCGGCCGCGGTGGCCTCGCGCTTCGTCACGTCCTTGGCGGAGACGTCGACCATGTGCGCCGCGCCGTCGGCACGGTAGTGGGTCAGGCCCTGCGTCGGGTCGGCCGGGTCGGTCGAGGGATCGGTCAACGGAGCTCCTGGTAGTCGACGGGTTCGCCGGCGTCGAGGTGCGCGACGCCGGGCGGCACGTGCACGAGGACCGTCGCGGCGGCGAGGTGGGTCAGCAGGTGCGAGCCGGGGCCGCCGGTCATGTGCACGCGACCGTCGGCGTCGAGCTCGCCCCGCCGCACCTGGTGCAGCGCGGGGGGTGAGTCGAGCGGCTCGGCGAGGGCTGCGCGACCGGTGGCCCGGCGGGCGGGCGCCGCGCCCGTCGCCGCGGCGAGCACCGGGCGCAGGAACAGCTCGAACGACACGTACGCGCTGACCGGGTTGCCGGGGAACGCGACGAGCGGCACGTCCTGCCCGGAGCCGAGGGTCACCGTGCCGAGGCCCTGCGGCCCGCCCGGCTGGACGGCGACGTGCCCGAACCAGGCGCCCGTGAGGGTCTGGCGCACCACCTCGTACGCACCGGCGGAGACACCGCCGGTCGTGACGACGAGGGCCACGTCGCCCGGCGCGTCCGCGAGCACCCGGAGCAGCGCGTCGGGCCGGTCCGGCGCGACGCGGGTCGTGACGCGGGCGCCGGCCTGCCCGAGCGCGGCGGTGAGCGCGGCGCCGTTGGCGTCGTGCACCTGCGCCGGGCCGAGCGGCGCGCCCGCGGGGGCCAGCTCCGACCCGGTGGAGACGAGCAGCACGTGCGGCGGTGCGGCGACGTCGACGGTCGTGACGCCCGCGGCGACGAGCGCGCCGAGCTGGGGTGCGCCGAGCGGCGTCCCGGCAGCGACCAGCACGTCGCCCGCCGCGACGTCGGAGCCCGCGGCGCGCACGAACGTGCCCGGCGCGACGGGGGCGGCGAACCGGACCGTCGCGACGGTCTCCGGGTCCGGGAAGCGCGGCGGGTCGGCGTCCTCGATCCGGACGACGGCGTCGGCGCCGGCGGGCACCGGCGCCCCGGTCATCACGGGAGCCGCGGCGCCCGGTTCCAGCGGCGGCGGCCGCGTCCCGGCGGGGACGGGCGCGACGACGGGCAGGACCACCGGGCCGGACGCGCCGTCCAGGTCCGCCGAGCGCACCGCGTAGCCGTCCATCTGGGAGTTATCGAAGCCGGGCAGCGCGACGGCGGCCGTCGCGTCGCGCGCCAGCACCCGGGGCGAGAGCCCGGCGCCGGCGCCGACCTGCGTCAGCAGGGTCGAGATGTCGACCCGCGCGGACGCCCGCCCGCGCGCCGCCGCCAGCGCGGGCTCGACCAGCTCCGCCACCGCGGCGGCGTGGTCGGCCACCGACCGTCGCCGCGTCACGTCGTCATGCACGGGCGTCAGCCTATGTCCCCCGCCGCCCGTGGTCCCCGGCGAGCTCCGCCCCCGCAACACTCCCCGCAGATGCGGGGCTATGCTTCCGATCGTGCCGCACATGCGAGTTTCGGAAGCGTCCGTGTACCTCGGTGTCAGCGACGACACGGTGCGCCGGTGGATCGATCGCGGGCTGCTCGGGTCCACGACGGACGCGTCGGGCCGCAAGGTCGTCGACGGGTACGAGGTGGCGATGGTCGCGCGCGAGCACGCGACCGTCCCGGCGCTGCCGGGCGGGATGAAGAGCTCCGCGCGCAACCGCTTCGTCGGGCTCGTCACGGACCTGCAGGTGGACACCGTGATGGCGCAGGTGGAGCTGCAGTGCGGCCCGTTCCGCGTGGTGTCGCTCATGAGCAGCGAGGCCGTGCGCGACCTCGGGCTGGAGCGCGGCTCCGTGGCGGTTGCGGTCATCAAGTCGACGACCGTCGTGATCGAGGCCGAGGCATGACCGGCCCCCGACCGAGGAGACGCATGAGGAAGCACATCGCCGCCGGGGTGGCGGCCCTGTCGATCGGCGCTGCCGTGACGGCGCTGGCGGGCTGCGGCACGACGGCGTCGGGGGACGACGGCGCGGAGGCCGGCACGACGACGCTCACGGTGTTCGCCGCCGCGTCGCTCAAGGGCTCGTTCGAGGACCTCGCCGAGCAGTTCGAGGCGGCCCACGAGGGCGTGGACGTGCAGCTGAGCTTCGCCGGGTCGTCGGACCTGGTGGCGCAGATCCAGCAGGGCGCGCCGGCTGACGTGTTCGCCTCGGCGGACACCGCGAACATGGACAAGCTGGTCGCCGACGACCTGGTCACGGACCCCCAGGACTTCGCCACCAACACGTTGGAGATCGCCGTCCCGCCGGGCAACCCGGCCGGCGTCGAGACGCTCGACGACCTGGCCGACCCCGCGGTGAAGCTGGTGCTCTGCGCGCCGGAGGTGCCGTGCGGGGCCGCCTCCGCGAAGGTCGCCGACGCCGCGGGGCTCGACCTGACGCCGGTGAGCGAGGAGCAGAGCGTCACCGACGTGCTCGGCAAGGTGACCGCGGGCGAGGCCGACGCCGGGCTGGTGTACGTCACGGACGTCGCCGCCGCGGGCGACGACGTCGAGGGCATCGAGTTCACCGAGTCCACCAGCGCGGTGAACACCTACCCGATCGCGACGGTGGCCGACACCGACCACGCCGACCTCGCGCAGGAGTTCGTCGACCTCGTGCTGTCCGACGACGGGCAGCAGACGCTGTCCGGCTTCGGCTTCGCGGCACCCTGACCGCCCCTCGCGGCCCTGACATCTCCGTGACACGCGCATGACCACGTCCCCCACCGACCGCCGCCTCCGCCACAGCCCGGAGGCGGCCGTCGGCCTGCCGCGGTGGGCCTTCGTGCCCGCCGCGGTGGGCGGACTGTTCGTGGTGCTGCCGCTGGTCGCGATGGCCACGCGGGTCGACTGGTCGAGCTACTGGTCGCTGATCACCAGCGAGTCGGCGCGGGCCGCGCTGCTGCTGAGTCTCCAGACGTCGGCGGCCAGCACGGTGGTGTGCCTGGTGCTCGGCATCCCGATGGCGCTGGTGCTGGCGCGGTGCCGCTTCCCCGGGATCGACCTGCTGCGCTCGCTGGTGATGGTGCCGCTCGTGCTGCCGCCCGTGGTCGGCGGCATCGCGCTGCTCTACACGTTCGGCCGCCGCGGGCTGCTCGGGGAGACCCTCGAGGTCGCCGGCCTGCAGATCGCGTTCTCGACGACGGCGGTGGTGCTCGCCCAGACGTTCGTCGCGCTGCCGTTCCTCGTCACGAGCCTCGAGGGTGCGCTGCGCACGGCCGGCGCCCGCTACGAGGTGGTCGCGGCGTCGCTCGGCGCACGTCCCACGACGGTGCTGCGGCGCGTGACGCTCCCCCTCGTGTGGCCGGGGCTGCTGTCGGGCGCGGTGCTGTCGTTCGCCCGCGCCCTCGGCGAGTTCGGCGCCACCATCACGTTCGCCGGCAGCCTCCAGGGCGTCACGCGCACCCTGCCGCTGGAGATCTACCTGCAGCGCGAGACCGACCCCGACGCCGCGGTGGCCCTCTCCCTGCTGCTCGTCGTCGTCGCCGTCCTCGTCATCGCCGCCACCAGGCAGGGTCAGCGGGACCGGAGCCCGCTGTGACGCTCACCTTCGCCGCCACGCTGCCGGCCCGCGGGTTCGACGTCGAGCTCGACGTCCCCGAGGGCCGCACCCTCGCGCTGCTCGGTCCCAACGGCGCGGGCAAGTCCACCGCGCTCGGCCTCGCGGCCGGGACCCTGCGGCCGCACGACGGCGAGATCGTGCTCGACGGGCGCCCCCTGGTGCGCGCCGAGGCCGGCCTCACGCGCACCTGGGTGCCGCCGCACGCCCGGCAGGTCGCGCTGCTCGCGCAGGAGGCCCTGCTGTTCCCGCACCTGACCGTGCGGCAGAACGTCGCGTTCGGCCCGCGCTCCCAGGGCGCCCGGCGCCGGGACGCGGACGACGCCGCCGGACGCTGGCTGGAGCAGATCGGGCTCGCGCACCTCGCCGACCGCCCGCCGTCGACCCTGTCCGGCGGGCAGGCCCAGCGCGTCGCCGTCGCGCGGGCGCTCGCGGCCGAGCCCCGGCTGCTGCTGCTCGACGAGCCGATGGCCGCGCTCGACGTCGACGTCACGCCCGCGCTGCGCCAGGCGCTCAAGCAGCTCCTCGCCGACCAGACCGCGATCATCACGACCCACGACGTCCTCGACGCCCTGCTGCTGGCCGACGAGGTCGCCGTCGTCGAGGGCGGGCGCGTCGTCGAGCGCGGCCCGACCGCCCAGGTGCTCAGCCGCCCGCGCAGCGCGTTCGCGGCGAAGATCGCGGGGCTCAACCTCCTGGCCGGGACGTGGACCGGCGACGGCGTCCGCACGCCCGCCGGGGAGATGGTGCACGGGCACGGCGATCCCGACGCCGCGGTCGGCGCGCCCATGACCGCCGTCTTCCGCCCCGCCGCGGTCGCCGTCTACCTCGACGAGCGGCACGGCTCCCCGCGCAACACCTTCCGAGGCACGGTGACCTCGCTGGAGCCGCGGGGCGACCTCGTGCGCGTGCGCACCGACCACCTCGCCGCCGACGTCACGCCGCAGTCCGCCGCCGAGCTGTCCCTCGTGCCCGGCGCGCGGGTGTGGCTGTCGGTCAAGGCGGCCGAGGTGGACGTCTACCCCGGGTGACGCCCCCCGGGCGTCAGACGCTCGGGTAGGGCCGGTAGACCTCGTCGACCCGCAGGAACGTGTCCGAGAACGACTCGGGCCGCACCTCCCCCTCCAGGATCCCCTCGAGCAGGTCGGTGGCGCTCAGGTCGAACCTTTCCCAGCTCTCGCCGTCCCCGTCCTCCACGTACACCGGGTACGCGTCGGCGCTGGCGCCCGGGTCGACGCGCCAGAACAGCGTCTCCCCGTTGCCCGTGTTGGCCCAGGCGAGGAGCCGGCTGTCCTCCGGCAGGTCGTCCGGCCGGAACTCTGGGTCGTCCTCCCAGAGGACGAGCAGGTCTTCGAACACGCCGGGCGAGGCCAGGAGGTCATGTACTCGCTCCTGCTCCCACGTGGCCTTCGAGACGCCCGGTCTCGGTCTGGCCCGGCGCCCTTACCGTCCGGCGTCCATTCTTCTCACTCACGGACCGAGACGAGAATCCAGGTCTCGTCTTCCTCGGAGGTGACCGCCACCGATACGGTCCGACCCACGTTGGTGGCAACGAAGTCCGGCTCGCCGTCGCGAGGCCCGAGATCGAGAACGCGGGCGTCAGCACCAGCCTGCACGCGAAGCCACGCTGCGTCGTGAGTACCGGTCGCGCTGACGCTGAGGAGAAACTCGCCCGACGACGACACGAGACCGGTCGTGTCGACGACCCGAGCCCACGCGGTCTCGACCGCCGACGGATCGGGGTCGCCGTCGGCGATACGGACGGTCGGGACCGCCGAGACCGACGAGAACGCCCGCCAGACGGCACGCACCTCCTCGACGGTGCCCTCCGTCCCGAGCGCCTCGAAGCCCGCACGTCGGACAGTCTCAAGAGGGTCGGTCACAGCCCTCAGCCTTCCGGGCCTGCACGCGGCTATGAGCCTGTTCGGCGGGGAGAAGCATCGCCGGGGGTAGACCCCGGCGATCATCTTCGGGGGCATTCAGGAGGACCCTCAGGGCTTCGGGCTCGATCCGCTCGATCACCAGGCTGAAGGTGCCTTTCACGGGTTCCTCCTCATGTTGTCGATGATGCCGCCAGCGGGTCCCATCCCACCCGGTAGGTACTGCTGTCGAACACCTCGACGACGGCCACGCACCCTTCGTGGGCCCCAGCCGGGGCGTCGACCTGGTGGGCGGCCGGAGCGCGGTGACCCGTGGCGACGAGGTCGTGGACGTCCTCGGCATCCCGGAGCAGACCGACCAGCTCGCCCAGGAGATCTGGAGCCCGTGGGGCGACTTCACGATCTCGTCCTCGAGCTCGAGGACACTCAGGCCACGGATCCCCTGGCCGATGATCACCAGGTCGCGGAGGTACCACACGAGCCGTTCCGCACGCGTCGCGTCGACGGCCGCGAGCGGCTCCTCGCCAGAGCTCTCCCGCAGGTCTCGGTCGACCCCTTCGAGTGCCATCAGTCCTCCACCGGTTCCGGGCCGCCGCGCCCCCGCACCGTCGCTTCTCGGTAGGCCTCGAACCCCGCGTCCGTCGTCACGAATCTCAGGACGTGCTCGCCGATGTCGTCGTACGGATCCGGGCCCTTCCAGCAGCGCTCGTCGAGGAGCGTCCTGCGCGCCTCGTCCGAGGTGAGACGGCGTGCGTCGTCGAAGTCGAGAGACCACGGGCCCCTCGCGACCTCGATCAGGCCTGAACGCAGCAGCGCGACCAGCGTGTCGATCCGTCGATCGGTGGGACCCGTGGCCCGGTCCTGCCAGGTGATCTCCCACAGTCCCGACACGTCCTCGTACCCGAGCCACAAGAGGTCGATGATCTCCCGGTCCATGACGGAGTCCCACTGCTCCTCTGACGTGTGCGAACGGGGCGTCGATGCCCTCGGTCTGGTGGTGACCATCGTGGCGCACCTGGTGGGTGGAGCATCGACGTGTTTCACAGGCCGACGGACGGCACGTCAGGACGTCGCCCCGCCCGCGCCCGCGCGCCACCGCACGTCCAGGCTCGTGTCCAGCCTCAGGTCCAGGCCCCCGCAGGTCAGCGACTACGCGAGGGGCGCGAGCTCCAGCCGGTAGCCGCGCTTGACGACGGTCTTGACCAGGTCGCGGCGGCCGGTGGCGTCGCGCAGGCGGGCGACCGCGACCTCGACGGCGTGCGGGTCGCGGGAGCTGCCGGGCAGCACGTCGAGCACCCGCTCGCGCCCCACGACGTCGCCGCCCGCGGAGGCGAGCAGCCGCAGCACCTCGACGCCGGTGGGCGACAGCGGCAGCACCTGCTGGTCCAGGACGGCGACGCGGGCCCGGATGACGAGCGGCCCGGCGACGGTGGCGAGGGCCACGGACTCGAGGTGCTCGTAGTGGCCGACGATCGACCGCACGAGGGCGCCGAGGCGGCCGCGCTCGGGCTGCAGGGTCGGGATGCCGCGCGACTCCAGCGGGCGCGCGGTGACGGGCCCGACCGCGGCGGCGACCATCGACCCGTCGGCGAAGCGCGCCACGACCGCGTCGCGCAGGCCCTGGCTCTCGACGGCGCGCAGCCACGCCTCGGCGCCGGGCGCCGACGTGAAGGCGACGGCGTCGATCTCCCCCGCCGCGGCGGCACGCACGGAGGCCTCGACGGCGGCCGGGTCGGGCGGCGGCCCCCACCGGTACACGACCAGCGCGGACACTCGCGCGCCCGCCTTCTCGAACACGACGTCCAGCCCGTCGGCGCCCGCCCCGTGGTGCTGGATGGCGACGTGCAGCCCGCTCACGCCCTCGCTGAGCAGCACCTCGGCGACCTCGGCCGACGTCTCCGACTCCGCGACCCAGTCGGCCTGCAGCCCCGCGGCCTGGATCGCGCCGCGCGCCTTGGGGCCGCGGGCGACGATCCGCGACCTGCCCAGGACGGCGAGCAGGTCGTCGGCGAGGCCGTGCGCGTCGGCGGCCTCGATCCACGCGCGGAACCCGACGCCGGTGGTCGCGACGACGACGTCCGGCGGGTCGGCGACGAGGGTGCGCGTCGCGGCGATCAGGGCGTCGTCGTCGACGTGCGGGATCATGCTCAGCGCCGGAGCGTGCCGGACGGAGGCGCCGCGGCGCTCCAGGGCGGCGGCCAGCTCGCCCGAGCGGCGGTCGGCCGTGACGAGCACCGTGCAGCCCGCCATCACCTGGCCCAGCGCCGGCCGGGGGCCCGGCGCGGTGTCAGCCACCGGCCTGCCCTGCGGCTCCTCCTGCGTCACGCGCGACCTCCAGCAGCTCCTCGTGGGCCACGTCGCCGATCACGACCACGGCCGGCGCGCGGACCCCGACCTCCTCGGCACGCTTGGCGGCCAGGTCGAGGGCGACGCGCGTGACCCGCTGGTCGGGCAGCGAACCGCGTTCCACGATAGCGACGGGCGTTCCCGGCGCGGCGCCCGCGTCCAGCAGGCGGGCGACGATCCCCGGCAGCGCGGCCACGCCCATGAGCACGACCAGCGTCGCCGCCCGCGAGGTCACGCACGCCACGGAGACTTCGTCGAGCACGTCGCCGCCCGCCCCGCCGTCGCGGGTGTGGCCCGTGACGACGTGGAACGCCGTCGTCGTGCCCCGGTGCGTCAGCGGCACCCCGGCCAGCGCGGGCGCGGCGAGCGCGGACGAGACCCCGGGCACCACCTCGACCGGCACCCCGGCGGCGCGGCAGGCCGCGACCTCCTCCCCGCCGCGGCCGAAGACGAAGGGGTCGCCGCCCTTGAGGCGCACCACACGCTGGCCGGCGAGGGCGCGCGCCACGATCAGCGCGTCGATCTCCTCCTGCGGCAGCGTGTGCCGGCCCGGTGTCTTGCCGACGTCGACGACCTCGACGCCGGGGCCCAGGTCGTCGAGCACCTCGCGCGGCACCAGGCGGTCCGCGACGACGACGTCGGCCGTCGTCAGCGCGCGCCACGCGCGGTAGGTGAGCAGGTCGGCGGCGCCCGGTCCGGCACCGACCAGGGTGACGCGGCCGGGGGCCGCGCCGGACGTCGTCATCCGATCCCCACGTGCACGACGCCGCCGGACACGACGACCGGGTACGACGCGAGGTCCCCCGCCAGCCCGCCCCGGGGCTCCTTGCCCGCCGCGTCGAGGCAGCGGCCCGTGTGCAGCTCGAAGACCTGCTTGTACACGGGCGACGCCACCGTGGGCGTGCCGCCGCGGGTCCCGACGATGCCGCGCGACATGACGTGGGCGCCCGAGTACGGGTCGAGCTGCTGCACGGCGCAGACCGTGCCGTCGAGCAGGCGGAACAGCGCGACCTGCAGCTCCTCGCCGTCGGAGCCGGTCACCAGGGCGGCGGCGCCGCGCTCGGGGGCGAGCGCGTCCAGCCGGCAGACGGCGGTCCAGCCGGGGCCGTCGACGAGGGTCGTGACGGTGCTCGTCTCGGTGGGGATCGGGGTCAGGGCGGTCATGCGCGCACCTCCAGGGTGGGGCCGGCGACGAGGACGGGGCTGGTGAGGGCGGAGACGAGCTCGGGGTCGACAGGGCCGTCAGCGCCGGACGCGACCTCGTCCGCGGTGGCCGGACGCTTCTGCCCGCGCTCCGGCACGTACGCGAGCGTCGGGTCGGGCGTGGTCGGGGCGTTGACGAAGGAGCCGAACCGGGCCAGCTTCTCGGGGTCCTCGAGCACGGCCTTCCACTCGTCCTCGTACCCCTCGACGTGCTGCGCCATGGCGGCGTCGAGGTCCGCGCCGATGCCGAGGGAGTCCTCGACGACGACCTGGCGGATCGCCTCGAGGCCGCCCTCGTACTCCTCCACCCAGGGGGCGGTGCGCTGGAGCCGGTCGGCGGTGCGGATGTACAGCATGAGGAAGCGGTCGATGGTGCGCAGCAGCTCGGCCGACGAGAGGTTCTCGGCGAAGAGCTGCGCGTGCCTGGGCGTCTGCCCGCCGTTGCCGCCCACGTAGACGTTCCAGCCCTGGTCGGTGGCGATCACGCCGACGTCCTTGCCGCGCGCCTCCGCGCACTCGCGGGCGCAGCCGGAGACGCCGAGCTTGAGCTTGTGCGGCGAGCGCAGGCCGCGGTATCGCAGCTCGAGCTCGACGGCCATGCCCACGGAGTCCTGCACGCCGTACCGGCACCAGGTCGACCCGACGCACGACTTCACCGTGCGCAGCGACTTCCCGTAGGCGTGCCCGGACTCGAACCCGGCGTCCACGAGCCGCCGCCAGATCTCCGGGAGCTGCTCGACGCGGGCGCCGAACATGTCGATCCGCTGCCCGCCGGTGATCTTCGTGTAGAGGCCGAAGTCCTTCGCGACCTGCCCGACGACGATCAGCCCCTCGGGCGTCACCTCGCCGCCCGGCATGCGCGGCACCACGGAGTACGTGCCGTCCTTCTGCATGTTGGCGAGCATGTGGTCGTTGGTGTCCTGCAGGGTCGCCTGCTCGCCCGCCAGGATGTGCCCGTTGCCGAGGCTGGCCAGGATGGACGCCACGGTGGGCTTGCAGATGTCGCAGCCGCGGGCGTCGGGCACCCGGCCGAAGCGGGCGATGATCTCGCTGAACGTGTGCAGGTCGGCCACGCGCACGGCGTCGAAGAGCTGGGCGCGGGAGAGCTCGAAGTGCTCGCACAGCGCGTTGCTCACCTCGACGCCGGCCTTGGCCAGCTCCGTCTTCGTCAGCTTGGTGACCAGCGGCAGGCAGGCGCCGCACGTGGTGCCGGCGCGGGTGCACGCCTTGACCCCCGCGACGTCGGTGCACGCGTGCTCCGTCACGGCGCCGCGGATCGTGCCCGCCGAGACGTTGTTGCAGGAGCAGACGTTCGCGTCGTCGGGCAGCTCGAGGGTGGGTGCGCCGCCCGCACCCTCGGGCAGCAGGAACGCGCTCGGGTCGCCCGGCAGCTCGGCGCCGAGCATCGGCCGCAGCGACGCGTACGGACCGGCGTCGCCGACGAAGACGCCGCCCAGCAGGGTGCGCGCGTCGTCGGCCATCACCAGCTTGCTGTAGACGCCCCGCAGCGGGTCGGCCCACACGATCTCGACCGACTTCTCGGTGCGGCCGTGCGCGTCGCCGAAGCTCGCGACGTCGACGCCCGACAGCTTGAGCTTGGTGGCAGTGTCCGCGCCAGGGAACGTCGCCTCGCCGCCGAGCAGCCGGTCGGCCACGACCTCCGCCATCGTGTTGCCGGGCGCCACCAGACCGAGGCAGCGGCCCTCGATGCACGCGACCTCGCCGATCGCCCAGACGTGCTCGTCGGCGGTGCGGCAGGTGAGGTCGACGACGGCGCCGCCGCGGCCGCCGACCTCCAGGCCGGCCGCGCGGGCGAGCTCGTCGCGGGGCCGCACCCCGGTGGCCATCACGACGACGTCCACGTCGAGCCGCCCGCCGTCCGCGAAGTCCATCCGGCCCACGTGCCCGGTGCGGCGGTGCGGGCGGATCGCCTTCGTCGCCGTGTCGGTGCGGACGGAGATGCCCTTGTCGTTGATGAGCCGCTTCAGCGCGTGCCCGCCGCCGAGGTCGATCTGCACGTCCATGAGGTGCGTGCCGAACTGGATGACCGTGGCCTGCGCACCGAGCGCCTTGAGCGCGCCCGCCGCCTCCAGCCCGAGCAGGCCGCCCCCGACGACGGCGCCGCGCACCGGCCGCTCGACCACGCCGCCCCGCGTCTCGACGCGCCCCGCCTCGCGCTTCGCCTCCACCCAGCCGCGCAGCGCGGCGACGTCGTCGATGGTGCGGTAGACGAAGACGCCGGGCAGGTCGTTGCCGTCGATGGGCGGCATCGCGGCGCTCGATCCCGTGGCGAGCACCAGCTCGTCGTAGGCGTGCACCCGGCCGAGGCGGTCCGTCACGGTGCGGGCCTCCCGGTCGATCGACGCGACCGCGCAGTCCCGGTGCAGGTCGACCAGCGGGTCGTCCCACAGCGCCGGGTCGCCGAGCGTCAGCTCCTCGGCGTCGCGCACCTCGAAGTAGCGGGTGAGGCCCACGCGGTCGTACGGCTTGCGCGGCTCCTCGGCGAAGACGGTCACGCGCCACGCGCCGGCGTCGTCGCGGGCACGGAGGGCCTCGACGAACCGCTGCGCGACCATGCCGCCGCCCACGACGACGACGTGCCGCCGGTCGACGCTGCCTGGGGTGGGGGGCTCGCTGCTCATGACCCGAACGTAGGGAGCCGCCGTGTCGCCGCCGTCAGGCCACGGTTACCTCACGGGAACATCTGCCTCACGCGCGAAACATCCTGCGCGAGAGGGTCGGGTGCTCACCACCCCGGGACGACCTCCAGCGGTCCCTCGTCCGGGGTCGGGACCTCGAAGCCGTCGTGGTACGCCGCCGCGACCTCCGGCGTGAGCACGACGTCGTGCGGGTGCGCGGCGGCCCGGGCGGCCACGCGGGCGAGGGCGACGTCGCGCGGGGTGTCGACCAGGACGACCAGCGTGCTCGCGCCGTGCGCCGCGCCGAGGGCCCGGTACTCGTCGCGCGCGGAGCGCGACCAGAACGACGAGTCGACGACGACGTCGCGGCCCTCGTCGAGGAGCGTCGCGACGCGGGACCGCAGCGCGTCGGCCACCCGGCGGGCGTCGTCGTCGGGCAGCGGGTGCACGGCGGGGTGCCCGGCCTCCCACGCGATCTCGTCGACCGCCGCGACCGCGTAGCCGTCGGCCACGAAGCGGCGGGCGTGCGTGGACTTGCCCGCCCCGGCGGGCCCGCACAGCAGGACGAGGTGCGACACGGTCGTGACGCTACCCTCGCTGACCATGCCGACGACGATGCCGAGGACGCAGCGCGACCCCCGCACGACGACGAACCCGCTGGTCCGCGCCGTCGGGCGCTGGCTCGGCCGGGTCAACGCCCGGCACCCGTGGAACCACAACGACCACTTCCACGGCTGGATCCTGCGACGGCTGCCGCGCCGGAGGCACCGCGCGCTCGACGTGGGGTGCGGCCTCGGCGCCCTCGTCGGCCGCCTGCGGGCCTCGGGGGCCACGGTGGTGGGCCTCGACGTGGACGGGCCCGTGGTCGAAGCCACCCGCGCCCGGTTCGCGGGCGACCCCGGCATCAGCGTGCGGCACGGGCGGTTCGAGGACGTCCCCGCCGAGGGCTCGTTCGACGTCGTGACCATGGTCGCCTCCCTGCACCACATGGACCTCGAGCCCGCGCTGCGGCACGCCGCCGGGGTGCTCGCGCCCGGCGGCCGGCTGCTGGTGGTCAGGCTGGCGCGGATCGGCGCGCCGCGCGACCTGGCCGTCGACCTGGTCTCGTCGTTCGCCAACCCGGTCGTCGGGCTGGTCAAGAACGCGCGACCGGCCCGCGACGTCCGATCCCCTGTCGACGACGGCCCGCCCGCGCCGGTGCGCGACGCGCGCGAGACGTACGGCGAGGTCCGCGAGACCGCGCGCCGCGTGCTGCCGGGAGCACGGTTCCGGCGGCGGCTGTTCTTCCGCTACACGCTCGAGTGGACCTCCCCGACCGCCTGATCCTCCGTCTCCGGCCCCGCCGGTCGCGCCCGGGCCAGCCACTCCACCAGCCCGCACACGGCCTCGGTGCAGCTGCCGCAGCCGGTGGTGGCACGGGTGGCGCGCGCGACGTCGCCCTGGGTCGACGCGCCGTTCGCCACGCAGGCGGCGATGTCGTGCTTGGTGACGCCGTTGCAGCGGCACACGGTGGCGTCGTCGGGCATGTGCTCCGGGCTGGTCGCCGGCTCGGCGGCGGGCATGACCGGTGTGAGCAGCAGGAACGCCGGGTCGGCGGGCACGGGGGTGCGGCGGGTGTAGGCGGCGGTGAGGTCGGCCGCCACGCGGGCGTCACCCACGCACGTCGCGCCGACCAGGACGCCGTCCGCCACCACGGCCTCGACGTAACGGCCCGCGGCGGGGTCGCCGAGGCGCACGGCCCGCTCCCCCGGCGCCGGGACGCGGCCGGACCCGCAGCGGCCCATCGCGACCACGCTGAGCGGCCCGGCCTTGACCTTGACGACGTCCGTGCCCCGGGTGTCGACGCCGCCGGCCCGCGCCCCCGGCGCACGCGACGACAGCAGCGTGCCGAGGCGCACCGCCATCGACGGCCCCGCGCCGTCCCCGGGCAGGCGCAGGTGCTCGCGCGGCCCGGCGGGCACCGCCGCGGCGGGGCGGGGCCGCGCCGCGAGCACCACCAGGTGCTCGGCGAGCCGGCGCGCCTGGTCCCAGCCCTCCGCGACGAGGCCGCGCGAACCCTCCGGCGGCTGCGCACAGTCGCCGACGGCGAAGACCCGGGGGTCGGTGACGCTCGCCAGGTCGGGGCCCACGACGACGCCCCGCTCGACGGCGAGCCCGGACCGCCGCGCCAGCGCCGTCTCCGGCGCGGTGCCGCAGGCCAGCACGAGCAGGCCCGCGCCGAGCGTCTCCCCCGGCTCGGTGGTCGCGCCGTCGAGCCGCACCCCGACCGCCCGGCCCCCGACGACGAGCACCTCCTGCGGCCGCACCCCCGTGCGCACCGCCACGCCCGCCGCCTCCAGGCCCGCGCGCAGCACGGCGCCCGCCTGGTCGTCGAGCTGCCGGTCCATCGGGGCGCCCGCGCCGTGCACGAGGGTCGTGGGCAGCCCGCGCCCGGCCAGACCGAGCGCCACCTCCACGCCCAGCACGCCGCCGCCGACGACCACCGCGCGCGGGGTGTTCACGGTGGCGGCGACCACCTCGCGGGCGTCGTCGAGCGTGCGCAGCGCGTGCACCCCGGCGGGCAGGGCCGTGGCGTCCGTGCCGAGGCCGGGCACGTCGGGCAGGCGTGCGGCCGCGCCGGTGGCGAGGACCAGGTGGTCGTAGGGGTGGCGGGTGCCGTCGTCGGCCAGGACGACGCGGGCGACCCGGTCGACGGTCACCGCGGTGGTGCCGCGCAGCACCCGGGTGCGGCCGTCGTTGACCAGGGGCATGCCGATCGCCGCCACGTCCGTGCGCCCGGCGACGACGTCGGACAGCAGCACCCGGTTGTACGGCTCGTACGGCTCGGCGCCGAGCACGGTGACGTCGAGCGCGCCGTCGGCGTCGCGCCGGGACAGCTCGTCGGCGAGGCGCGCGCCCACCATGCCGTGGCCGACGACGACCACCCGGTGCGGCACGCGCAGGCCCTGCTGCGGATCGCTCATGCGGGGACCTCCACGGTCTCGACGTGCTGGGCCTCCACGGCCGGGGCGGGCACGGCCGGTGTCACCGACACCGCGCAGACCTTGAACTCCGGCATCGCGGAGACCGGGTCGACGGCGTCGCTCGTGAGGCGGTTGACGCTGCCCGCGCCGCTCCAGTGAAAGGGCATGAAGACGGTGTCCGGGCGGACGGCGTCGGTCCAGCGGGCGGTCGCCTCGACGGCCCCGCGGGCCGAGACGAGGCGCGCCCGGCCGCCGTCCGGCACCCCGACCCGCAGCCCCAGCAGCGGGTGCAGCTCGACGTACGGCTCCGGCACCAGCCGCTCCAGCTCGGGCACGCGGTGCGTCTGCGCGCCCGACTGGTAGTGCTGCAGCACGCGCCCGGTGACGAGGTACGTCGGCGCGTCGGGGCGCACGTCGTCGGCCGGCCCGGCGTGGTCGACCGCGACCATCCGGGCGCGACCGTCCGGCGTCGCGAACCGGTCCAGGAACACGCGCGGCGTCCCGGGGTGCTGCTCCCGTGCGTTGTCAGGATGCGCGGCGGGTATGCCCCGCGCTGGTCCTGACAGCTCGGGGGTGGCAGCCGGGCACGGCCAGTACAGTCCCGGGCCGCCGGCGGCGTCGTGCGCGTCGAGCCGGGCGTGGCTGAGCCCGGAGTAGTCCGCGACGCCGCCGGCCGACGCGCGCGCCAGCTCGTCGAACACGACGGCGGGGTCGGTCGGGAAGGCGACGTCGGAGCCCAGGCGGCGCGCGAGCTCCGCGAGGATCCACAGCTCCGAGCGCGCGTCGCCCGGGGCGTCGGTGGCGCGGCGGCGACGGATCACGCGGCCCTCGAGGTTCGTCATCGTGCCCTCCTCCTCCGCCCACTGGGTGGTGGGCAGGACGACGTCGGCGAGCAGCGCGGTCTCGGACGGCACGACGTCGCACACCACGAGCAGGTCGAGGGCGGCGAGGCGCTCGCGCACGCGGTCGGCGTTCGGCGCGGACACGACGACGTTCGAGCCGTGCACCAGCAGCGCGCGCGGCCCTCCGGGCGTCCCGAGCGAGGTGAGCAGCTCGACGGCGGGCACGCCCGGCCCCGGCAGCGACCCCGGGTCCACGCCCCACACCACGGCGACGTGCGCGCGGGCGGCCGGGTCGTCGATCCTGCGGTAGCCGGGCAGCTGGTCGCACTTCTGCCCGTGCTCCCGCCCGCCCTGGCCGTTGCCCTGCCCGGTGAGGCACCCGTACCCCGACCCCACGCGCCCGGGGAGCCCGAGGGCCAGCGCCAGGGAGATCGCCGCCGTCACGGTCGCGGTGCCCTGCGCCGACTGCTCGACGCCGCGCCCCGTGAGCACGTAGGCGCCTCGCCCGCCGCGCGACGGCGACGCCGCGGCCAGCAGCCGCGCCACCCGGCGCAGCTCCTCGGCGGGGACGCCGCACACCGTCTCCGCCCGCTCGGGCCACCAGGCGGCGGCCGACCGCGCGACGTCGTCGAACCCCGTGGTGCGCTCCTCCACGTACGCGCGGTCCACGAGCCGCTCGGCCACCAGCACGTGCACCAGCGCCAGCAGCACCACGAGGTCGGTGCCGGGCACGGGCTGCAGGTGCACCCCCTCGCCGGGACCGGCGAGGCGGGCGGTGGCCGACCGGCGCGGGTCGACGACGACGAGCCCGCCCGCGGCGCGCGCGCCGGCGAGGTGCTGCACGAACGGCGGCATCGTCTCGGCCACGTTCGAGCCGAGCAGCAGGATCGCGTCGGCCCCCGCCAGGTCGGTCACCGGGAACGGCAGCCCGCGGTCCAGGCCGAACGCCCGGTTCCCCGCGGCGGCGGCCGACGACATGCAGAACCGGCCGTTGTAGTCGATGAACGGCGTGCGCAGCACGGTGCGGGCGAACTTGCCGAGGGCGTACGCCTTCTCGTTCGTCAGCCCGCCGCCGCCGAACACCGCCACGGCCTGCGGCCCGTGCTCGGCGGCCAGCCTCGCGAGCCGGCCCGCCACCCGATCGAGCGCGTCGTCCCACGACGCCGGAGCCAGCGCGCCGTCCGCCCCGCGCACGAGCGGCGTCGTGAGCCGGTCGGTCGCGCGCAGCACGGTCGCGCTGGTCCACCCCTTCTGGCACAGCCCGCCGCCGTTCGTGGGGAACTGCCGGGGCGCCACCGACACGGGCAGCGCCGCCCGGCCCGCCGACGCCGGGCCGGCGGGGCCGGCGGGCGTGAGGTCCATGCCGCACTGCAGCGCGCAGTACGGGCAGTGGGTGGCGACCGCGGCCCCCGCCGTCGTCATACGCGCGCCGCCCGCATCGCGGTGCCGCGGCGCGCGTACACCGCCCAGGTGACGACTGCCATCACGGCGTACGCGCCGACGAACACCCACAGCGCGGCGACCAGCGAGCCCGTCAGCGACGTCGACATCGCGAACCCGCGGGGCACGAAGAACCCGCCGAGCGCGCCGACGGCCCCGGCGATGCCGATGCAGCCGGCCGCCGCGCGGGCCGTCGCCGACGCCTCCCGTCCCGCCCCGGCGACCCGGAAGGCCGCCGGGATCATCCGGTACACCGACCCGTTGCCGACGCCGGTCGCGACGAACAGCACGAGGAACGACGCGAAGAAGAGCCCGAACCGGTGGCTCCCCAGCGCGGAGATGGCGCCGAGCGCCCCGACGATCATCACGGCGTAGCAGCACACGGTGACGACGGCGCCGCCGACGCGGTCGGCGAGGATGCCGCCCAGCGGGCGGGCCACCGACCCCACGAGCGCGCCCAGGAAGGCGAGCGAGAGGCTCACCTCCGGGAACTGCCCCGCCAGGAGCGTCGGGAAAGCACCCGAGAAGCCGATGAACGACCCGAACGTGCCGATGTAGAGGAACGAGATGACCCACGTGTGCGGCTGGCGGACGGCCACCGCGAACGAGCGCGGGTCGGCCTTCGCCGCCGCGAGGTTGTCCATGAACCGCCAGGCGAGGAACGCCGCCAGCACGATGAACGGGACGAACACGAGGCTCGCCCGCTCCAGCGCCACGCCCGCGCCGGTCACGATCACCAGCGGCACGACGAGCTGCACGACGGCGGTGCCCAGGTTCCCGCCCGCGGCGTTCCAGCCGAGGGCCGCGCCCTTCTCCTTCTCCGGGAAGAAGAAGGAGATGTTCGCCATCGACGACGCGAAGTTGCCGCCGCCGAAGCCCGCGAGCGCCGCGACGGCGAGCAGCACGCCGAACGACGTCTCCGGCCGCTGCACGACGACCGCCAGCGCCGTCGTGGGGATCAGCAGCAGCGACGCCGACACGACCGTCCACGTCCGTCCGCCGAACACCGGCACCGCGAGGGTGTAGGGGATGCGGAGCGTGGCGCCCACGAGCGAGGGCACCGCGATGAGCCAGAACATCTGGTCGGTGGTGAGCGTGAACCCGGCGGCGGGCAGCTGCGGCACGACGATCGACCAGAGCGCCCACACGCAGAACCCGAGGAACTCGGCGAACACCGAGAGCACCAGGTTGCGGCGCGCGACGCGGCGGCCTCCGCCGGCCCAGAACGCCGGGTCCTCGGGGCGCCAGTCGTCGATCCAGCGGCCCGGGCGGGTGTGCGCGCCGGGGGCCGGGGGCGCGGCGTCCGTGGTGGGAACGGCCGTGGTCGGAGCAGCCATCGCGTGTCCTCCTGAGCGCGGGCCCGACGACGCGGGCGGTGGGTAGGTGCCGCCGGCGCGTCGTCGGGCCGGTGGTCCGACGCTAGGAAGACGGTGTTTCGATGCCTGACGCCGGGCCGTGAAATGCGCGTGAGCACGAACGCACAGCCGGCCCGGCGGGCCTGTGAGCAGGAGGGTTCGACATGCGCTGCCCCAGGTCCGGGCCCATGATGCGAAACAGTGACTCTTCGGTACCCCAGCCCCAGGAGTGCGCATGTCGACCACCCGTCCGCCCGTCACGACCGACCTCGGGGCGGCGCCGCCGACCGGGGCCGCCGACGCCCTGCTGCGGCTCGGCAAGCACCTGCGCAAGGGGGACGTGTCCGAGGACCTGCGCCAGCTGTTCCTCAAGGGCGGTCGCGAGGGTGACGTCTTCTACCGGGACCGGTGGTCGCACGACAAGGTGGTGCGCTCCACGCACGGCGTGAACTGCACGGGCTCGTGCTCGTGGAAGGTGTACGTCAAGGACGGCATCATCACGTGGGAGACGCAGCAGACGGACTACCCGTCGGTCGGGCCGGACTCCCCCGAGTACGAGCCGCGGGGCTGCCCGCGCGGCGCCGCGTTCTCCTGGTACACCTACTCGCCCACGCGGGTGCGCTACCCGTACGTGCGCGGCGTCCTGCTGCGGGCGTACCGGGAGGCGAAGGCCGCGGTCGGCGGCGACCCGGTGCTCGCGTGGGAGCGGCTGACCTCCGACCCGGAGACGGCGCGGGCGTACAAGAGCGCGCGCGGCAAGGGCGGCCTGGTGCGGGCCACGTGGGACGAGGCGGCGGAGATCGTCGCGGCGGCGCACGTGCACACCATCAAGGCGCACGGGCCGGACCGGGTGGCGGGCTTCTCCCCCATCCCCGCGATGTCGATGGTGTCGCACGGCGTCGGGGCACGGTTCGTGCAGATGCTGGGCGGCACGATGCTGTCGTTCTACGACTGGTACGCGGACCTGCCGGTCGCCTCCCCGCAGGTGTTCGGCGACCAGACGGACGTGCCGGAGTCCGCGGACTGGTGGAACTCGTCCTACCTGATCATGTGGGGCTCCAACATCCCGGTGACCCGCACCCCGGACGCGCACTTCATGGCCGAGGCGCGCTACCGCGGCACCAAGGTCGTGTCCGTCTCCCCCGACTACGCGGACAACACGAAGTTCGCCGACCAGTGGCTGGCGCCGCAGCCGGGCACCGACGGGGCCCTCGCGATGGCGATGGGGCACGTGATCCTGCGGGAGTTCCTCGTCGAGAAGCGCACCGCGCCGTTCGTCGACTACCTCAAGAAGTACGCGGACGCGCCCTTCCTGGTGCGGCTGGACGAGAAGGACGGCGCGTACGTGCCGGGCAAGTTCCTCACCGCCTCGGACGTGGACGACGCCGTCCTGCCGGGCGCACGGGCGACGGCGAACCCGAGCTTCCGCACGCTGCTCCTGGACGCCGACGGCACGGTCGTCGCGCCGAACGGGACGCTCGCCGACCGGTACGGCGAGGCGGGCGAGGGGAGGTGGAACCTGGACCTGGGCGACGTCGACCCGCTGCTGTCGGTGGCCGACGGCGCCGGGGCGGCGCCGGGCGAGCTGGGCACGGCAGCCGTGCTGCTGCCCCGGTTCGACGTCGTGCCCGAGGCCGACGCCGGTGCCGGGGACGCCGCCGAGCAGGCGCACCTGGGCGGCAAGGGCGTGCTGACGCGTGGCGTGCCCACCCGGCGGGTGGGCGGGCACCTGGTGTCGACGGTCTTCGACCTGCTGCTGGCGCAGTACGGCGTCGAGCGGGCCGAGCTCGACCTGCCGGGCGAGTGGCCCACCGGCTACGACGACGCGACGGCGCCCGGCACCCCCGCCTGGCAGGAGGAGATCACCGGCGTGCGCGCCGCAGACGCCGCGCAGATCGGCCGGGAGTTCGCGCAGAACGCCGAGGACTCCGGCGGCCGGTCGATGATCATCATGGGCGCGGGCGCGAACCACTGGTTCCACTCGGACACGATCTACCGCGCGTTCCTCACGCTCACGACGATCACCGGCTGCCAGGGCGTCAACGGCGGCGGCTGGGCGCACTACGTGGGCCAGGAGAAGTGCCGCCCGATCACGGGCTGGGCGCAGTACGCGGGCGGCCTGGACTGGGTGCGTCCGCCGCGCCAGATGATCGGCACGGGCTGGTTCTACCTCGCCACGGACCAGTGGCGGTACGACGGGATGCCGGCCGACGCGCTCGCGTCCCCGCTGGCGCCCGGGGTCCTGGCGGGCCGCACGACGGCGGACTCGCTGGTGGAGTCGGCGCAGCGCGGCTGGATGCCGAGCTACCCGACGTTCGACCGCAACCCGCTGGACCTCGTGGACGAGGCGCGCGCGGCGGGCAAGGAGCCGGAGCAGCACGTCGTGGACGAGTTGAAGGCCGGGAACCTGCGGTTCGCCTGCGAGGACCCCGACGACCCGGCGAACTTCCCCCGGGTGCTGACGATCTGGCGGGCCAACATCCTCGGCTCCTCCGGCAAGGGCAACGAGTACTTCCTCAAGCACCTGCTCGGCACGGACGCCTCCGTGCTGGCCGACGAGGCGCCGGAGGGCCGCCGTCCGGCGTCGATGACGTGGCACGACGAGGCGCCGCGCGGCAAGCTCGACCTGCTCGTCACGATGGACTTCCGCATGACCAGCACGACGCTGTTCTCCGACGTCGTGCTCCCCGCGGCCACCTGGTACGAGAAGCACGACCTGTCGAGCACGGACATGCACCCGTTCGTGCACTCGTTCAACCCGGCGATCAACCCGCCGTGGCAGACGAAGACCGACTTCGACACGTTCCACACGCTGGCGCGGCTGGTCTCGCAGCTGTCCGAGGAGCACCTGGGCGTGCGCGAGGACCTGGTCGCCACGCCGCTGCTGCACGACTCCCCCGACGAGCTCGCGGTGCCGCACGGCACGCTCACCGACGCGGGCGCGCCACCCGCGGAGCGCGAGCTGGTGCCGGGCGTGACGATGCCGCGCCTGCAGGTGGTGCAGCGCGACTACCCGGCGTTCGCGGCGCGCATGGCCGCGCTCGGGCCGCTCACGGACACCAAGGGCATGGCCACCAAGGGCGTCGCGTTCATGCCGGACGAGGAGGTGCGCAAGCTCGGGCAGGTCAACGGCCTGGTGACGTCCGGCCCCGCGGCCGGGCGCCCCCGGCTGGACCGCGACACCCACGCGTGCGAGACGATCCTCGCCCTGTCCGGCACGACCAACGGCCGCCTCGCGGTGCAGGGGTTCGAGCACCTGGAGAAGCGCACCGGGCAGCGGCTGGCGGACCTCGCCGCCGACGACCAGGCCAAGCGCGTCACGTTCCCGGACGTGCAGTCGCGGCCGACGACGGTGATCACCTCCCCGGAGTGGTCCGGCTCGGAGCACGGCGGGCGCCGGTACACGGCGTTCGCGGTGAACGTGGAGCGGCTCAAGCCGTGGCACACGCTCACCGGCCGCCAGCACTTCTACCTCGACCACGACTGGATGATCGAGCTGGGCGAGCAGCTGCCCGTGTACCGGCCGCCGCTGGACCTGCACCACCTGTTCGGCGACTCGCCGCGGCCCGGCGCCTTCGACGACGGCGGCCCCGACGGCAGCGGCACCGGGCACGCCGCCGTCGCGGTGCGCTACCTGACGCCGCACTCCAAGTGGTCCATCCACTCGGAGTACCAGGACAACCTGTTCATGCTGTCGCTGTCGCGCGGCGGCCCGAACATCTGGATGAGCCCGGCGGACGCCGCGAAGATCGGCGTGGCGGACAACGAGTGGATCGAGGCGGTCAACCGCAACGGCGTCGTCGTCGCGCGCGCCGTCGTCTCGCACCGCATGCCCGAGGGCACGGTGTACATGCACCACGCCACGGACCGCACGGTGGACGTGCCGCTCGCCGAGACCTCCGGCCGCCGCGGCGGCATCCACAACTCCCTGACGCGCATCCTGCTGAAACCCACGCACCTCGCGGGCGGGTACGGGCAGCTCACCTACGCGTTCAACTACCTCGGCCCCACCGGCAACCAGCGCGACGAGGTCACCGTCATCCGACGCCGCTCGCAGGAGGTGCGTTACTCGTGAAGGTCATGGCGCAGATGTCGATGGTGATGAACCTCGACAAGTGCATCGGGTGCCACACCTGCTCGGTGACGTGCAAGCAGGCGTGGACGAACCGCACCGGCACCGAGTACGTCTGGTTCAACAACGTCGAGACCCGCCCCGGCCTCGGCTACCCGCGCACCTACGAGGACCAGGAGACCTGGCAGGGCGGCTGGGTGCGCACCAAGCGCGGCAAGCTCAAGCTGCGGGCCGGCGGTCGGGCCAAGAAGCTCGCGTCGATCTTCGCGAACCCCAAGCTCCCGTCGATCCACGACTACTACGAGCCGTGGACGTACGAGTACGACATGCTGCTCAGCGCCCCGCAGGGCGAGCACACGCCGGTGGCGAAGCCCAAGTCGCTGCTCACCGGCGACGACATGTCGATCCAGTGGTCCGCGAACTGGGACGACGACCTCGGCGGCTCCACCGCGACGATGCAGGACGACCCGATCCTCAAGCACATGAGCGAGCACGTCGCCGAGGAGCTCGAGCAGACGTTCATGTTCTACCTGCCGCGCATCTGCGAGCACTGCCTCAACCCGTCGTGCGTGGCCTCCTGCCCGTCGGGCGCGATGTACAAGCGGGTCGAGGACGGCATCGTCCTGGTGGACCAGGACCAGTGCCGCGGCTGGCGCATGTGCGTCACCGGCTGCCCGTACAAGAAGGTCTACTTCAACCACAAGACCGGCAAGGCCGAGAAGTGCACGCTGTGCTACCCGCGCCTCGAAGTCGGCCTGCCCACCGTCTGCTCCGAGACCTGCGTCGGCCGCCTGCGCTACCTCGGCCTCGTGCTGTACGACGCCGACAAGGTCGGCGCGGCCGCCGCCATCGAGGACGAGCACGATCTCCTGGCCGCGCAGCGGTCGGTGTTCCTGGACCCGCACGACCCCGAGGTGGTCGCCGCGGCCAGCCGCGAGGGCATCCCGGACGACTGGATCGAGGCCGCCCAGCGCTCCCCGATCTGGAAGCTCATCTCCGACTACGAGGTCGCGCTCCCCCTGCACCCCGAGTACCGGACGCTGCCCATGGTCTGGTACATCCCGCCGCTGTCCCCCGTGGTCGACGTGGTGGCGAGCTCCGGCAACGACGGCGAGGACGGGCGCACCCTCTTCGCTGCGATCTCCCAGCTGCGCATCCCGCTGGAGTACCTCGCCGGGCTGTTCACCGCCGGCGACACCGGGCCGGTCGAGCGGGTGCTGCGCCGGCTCGCCGCGATGCGGTCGGGCATGCGCGAGGTGAACCTCGGGCGCGAGTTCCCCGAGGAGCACGCCGCCGCCGTGGGCATGACCGGCGACCAGGTCCAGGAGATGTACCGCCTGCTGGCCATCGCGAAGTACGAGGAGCGGTACGTCATCCCCACCGCGCACACCGAGGTCGCGCGCGAGCTGGAGGAGATGGCCTGCTCCCTCGACTTCGAGGGCGGCCCCGGCATGGGCGGCGCCGGCCCGTTCGGCTCGTCCTCGGGTCAGCCCACCCCGGTCGCCGTGGAGAACTTCCACGCCCTGGCCGCCCGGCAGACCGCGGACTCCCCCTACGGCCCGTCCACCCCCGGGCGCGTCAACCTGCTCAACTGGGACGGCAACGGGCGGCCCAGCGGCCTGTTCCCGCCCGGGGACGACGGCGCCCCCGGCGGCGGCGGGACCGGCGACGAGGAGGGCCGGTCGTGAGCCGGCTCGCGTTCCTGCCCCGCCCCGGCGTGCGCGCGAAGCGGCTCGACCCGCTCGCGCCGGTGCCGCTGCCCGACGGCGACCGCGCCGTCGCGCACATGGCCGCGTCGGTGCTGCTCGCCTACCCCGACGACGCGACCCTCGCGGCCGCGCCCACCGTGCGCGACGCCGTCGCCCCCCTGCCGGCCCCGGTGCGCGACCGCCTCGGCGGGCTCGCCACGACGCTCCTCGACGCCGACGGACCGGACGACGTCGCCGCGCTGCAGGCCCGGTACGTCGCGACGTTCGACCTCAAGCGCCGCTGCGCCATGTACCTGTCGTACTACGCGGCGGGCGACACCCGGAAGCGCGGCGCCGCCCTCGTGCGGTTCGTCGAGGCCTACCGCGCCGCCGGGTTCGAAACCACCGGCGACGAGCTGCCCGACTACCTCCCGACCGTCCTGGAGCTGTCCGCCCGCGGCGGGCCCGACGGCGCCCGGATCGCGGGCGCGCTGCTCGCGGCCCACCGCGACGGCATCGAGGTGCTGCGCTCGGCGCTCGCCGCGCAGCGCTCGCCCTGGACGGCGGCGGTCGAGGCCGTGAGCCTCACCCTCCCGCCCGTCGACGCCGCCACGGCCGAGCGCGTCGCCGACCTGGTGGCCGCCGGGCCGCCCGCGGAGCTGGTGGGGCTGAGCGGGTACGGGGCGAGCGGTGCCGGCGACACGGGGTACGGGGACGAGGGGAAGGACCTGCCATGGGCCTGACGGACGCGGGCGCCGACAAGATCATCCTCTGGGTCGTGCTGCCCTACGTGACCTTCGCCGTCCTGGTCGTGGGGTCGGTCTGGCGGTACCGGTACGACAAGTTCGGCTGGACCACCCGGTCCAGCGAGCTCTACGAGAAGCGCCTGCTGCGCTGGGGCTCGCCGCTGTTCCACTTCGGGCTGCTGTTCGTGGTGCTGGGGCACTTCCTCGGGCTCGTGATCCCGAACACCTGGACGGAGGCCGTCGGGGTCAGCGAGGGGTTCTACCACTTCATCGCCACGTCGATGGGGTCGCTCGCCGCCGTCGTCGCGGTGGCCGGGCTGCTCATCCTCATCTACCGGCGCCGCTCCACCGGCCCCGTCTTCCTCGCGACCACGCGCATGGACAAGACCATGTACGTGTTCCTCGCCGCGTCGCTGCTGTCGGGGGCCTGGGCGACCGTGCAGACGCAGATCCTCGCGGGCGGGCACGGGTACGACTACCGGGAGACGATCTCGCCCTGGTTCCGGTCGCTCTGGTACCTCCAGCCGCAGCCCGCGCTCATGGAGGGCGTGCCCGCCGCGTTCCAGGTGCACATCGTCGCGGCGATGCTGCTGTTCGCGCTGTGGCCCTTCACCCGGCTGGTGCACGCGTTCTCCGCCCCCGTGCAGTACCCGTTCCGGCCCTACGTGGTCTACCGCTCCCGCGAGGCGTCCGTGTCGTCCCGGGCGCCGCGACCCGGGTGGGACCCGACGACGCCGCCCCGCTGACCCGACCGTCCGACCCGACCGTCCGTCCGTCACGACTGGAGGAACCATGACCTCGGCAGCCACCCCCGGACCGGCCGACGCGCCGACCGCCCCGGCCGTGCAGGGCAACGCCACCCAGCTCACCCTCGCGACGATCGGGTTCGCGATCTGCTTCTGGGCGTGGGCGCTGCTGAGCCCGCTGGGCAAGAGCTACGGCGAGCTGTACGACCTCAGCGACTTCGAGGTGTCCGTGCTCGTGGCCATCCCCGTGATCGTCGGGTCCCTCGGCCGCATCCCGATCGGCGCGCTCACCGACCGGTTCGGCGCCAAGGTGATGTTCCCGCTGTGCAGCGCGCTGACGATCATCCCCGTGCTGTTCATCGGGTTCGTCGCGAACAGCCTGGTGTGGCTGCTGATCGGCGGGTTCTTCCTCGGCCTGGGCGGCACGACCTTCGCCATCGGCGTCCCGTTCGTCAACAACTGGTACCCGCCGGCCCGCCGCGGCACCGCGATCGGCATCTTCGGCGCCGGCATGGGCGGCACGGCCATCGCGTCGTTCTCCACGGTGCCGATCCGCGACGCGTGGGGCGACGGCGCCCCGTTCATCATCGTGTCGGTGTTCCTCGCGGTGTTCGCCCTCGCCTCGCGGGCACTGCTCCAGGACTCCCCCGCCTGGTCGCCGGGCACCGGCGGCGGCATGTGGGCGCGCACCTGGGCGACCTTGAAGATCCCTGCCACGCTCCAGCTGTCCTGGCTGTACGCGATCGGGTTCGGCGGCTTCGTCGCGTTCTCCGTGTACCTGCCGACGTTCCTGCAGAACGCGTACGACCTCAGCGCCAGCGACGCGTCGTTCCGCACCGCAGGCTTCGTCGTGCTCGCGGTCGTCTGCCGGCCGCTCGGCGGCACCCTGTCGGACAAGGTGGGCGGCGTCGCGGTGAACCTGGTGTGCTACGCGGTCGTGACGGTCGGTGCCGCCGTGATCATCTTCCAGCCCGCCCTGATCCCCGTGGCGACGGTCGCGTTCCTCGCGATGGCGGCGGCGCTCGGCGGCTCGTCGGGCGCCACCTTCGCCCTCGTCGCGAAGATGGCCCCGCCCGGGACGGTGGGCGCCGTGACCGGCGTGGTCGGTGCCGCGGGCGGCCTGGGCGGCTTCATCCCGCCGCTCATCATGGGCGCCGTCTACGGCGCGCAGGGCGACTACGGCATCGGGTTCGGCCTGCTCGCGCTGACGGCGCTGCTCACCCTGCTGTTCACGCTCGGCCCGGTGCGCAAGCGCGTGCGGGCGAACGCCGGATGACGGCGGTGCCCGCGCCCCGCGCCCCCTCACCCCGGCACGCGACCTGCCGTGAGGTCCGCGCCGCACAGGCGACACGTCCCCGGCCTAGCGTGGCCCCATGACCACCACGCCGCGGAGCCTGGCGGAGCACGTCGCCGCCGTGCTGGGTCGCGTCGCGCCGCTGCCCGTGCAGGACGTCGGGCTGCCGGACCTCGCCGTCGAGCCGCCCGGTCGCTCGCTCGGCGCGGAGGTCCGCTCCGTCGCGCTCGTGCCGCCGTTCGACGCCGCCGCCATGGACGGTTACGCCGTGCGTCTTTCCGACCTGCCCGCCGACGGCTCCCCCGTGACCCTGGCCGTCGTCGGCGACCTCCGCCCCGGCTCGCCCCCCGATCCTGGGCGCGTTCTCGGGGGACACGGGGCGGTCCGCATCATGACCGGCGCGCCGGTGCTCGGCGGGGCGGACGCCGTCGTGCCGGTGGAGCGCACGTCGACGGGCCGGTTCGTGGCGGGCGGCCCGACGACGGAGCGCGAGGTCACCCTCGCCCGGCAGCCCCGGGCCCACGTGCGGCACCGGGGCGAGGACGTGCGGCCCGGCGACCTGCTCGGCCGGGCGGGCGACGCCGTCACCCCGGCGCTGGTCGCCGTCGCGGCCTCGGGCGGGCTGACCGACCTGCCGGTGCGCCCGCGGCCGCGCGTGGCGGTGCTGTCGACGGGCTCCGAGCTCGTCGCGGCCGGCGACGTGGCGGGCGCGGGCCGCATCCCCGACTCCAACTCGTTGCTGCTGACGGCGCTCGCGCGGGCCGCGGGCGCCGACGTCGTGCGCGTCGGCGCCGTCCCCGACGACGCCGACGCCCTGCGCGCCGCCCTCGACGGCGTCGTGGGCAGCACGCCCGGCGGCTCGGGCACGGTCGACCTGGTCGTCACGACCGGCGGGGTGTCGGCGGGCGCGTCGGACGTCGTACGGGCGGTGCTCGACGCCGACGACGCGCGGCTGACGGACGTCGACGTCGCCGCCGTGGCGCTGCGACCCGGCCGGCCGCAGGCGCTCGCGCGCTGGCGGGGGGTGCCGTGGGTGGCGCTGCCCGGCAACCCGGTGAGCGCGTTCGTGTCGTTCGCGCTGTTCGTCCGTCCCGCGGTCGCCGTCCTCGCGGGCCGCGAGCCCGCGCGGCCGGTGCGACGCCCCGCCGCCGAGGCGTGGCCGAGCCCGCCGGGTCGCACGCACGTCGTGCCGGTGCGGACGCTGCCCTCGGGCGCGGTCGCGCGGGCCACGGCGCCGGGCGCCGACCACCGCTCGGGCGGTCACGCGACGTCGACCCTGCTCGGTGCCGACGCTCTCGCCCTCGTCCCGCCGGACGTCGAGAAGGTCGAGGCCGGCGACGAGCTCGACGTGCTGCCGCTCGACCTGCCGTTCGGCACCGGGACCTGACGTGGCCCCCGACGGCGCCGCCCCCGCGCGGCACGACCTCCGGTACGACGCCGTGATCCTCGCCGGCGGACGCGCCACGCGCCTCGGCGGCGTGCCCAAGCCGACCGTCGTGCTCGACGGCGCCACGCTGCTCGACCGCGCGCTGGCCGCGGCCCGCGACGCCGACCGCACCGTCGTCGTCGGCCCGGACCCCGCGCTGCCGCCCGGCCGCGAGGTGCTCGTCGCGCGCGAGGACCCGCCGTTCGGCGGCCCCGTCGCCGGGCTCGACGCCGGGCTGCGGGCCCTGGACGCGGCGCCGGGCCCTGGTCACGACGCGCCGGCGTGGGTGCTGGTGCTCGCCGTGGACGTGCCCCGGGCGGGCGACGCGGTGCCCGTGCTGCGCGCCGCCGTCGCGGGGCCGGGGAGCACCACGTCCGACGGCGCGTACCTGGTCCGCGCGGGCCGCGCGCAGTGGTTGGTCGGCCTGTACCGGCGCGACGCGCTGCGCCGCGCCCTCGACGCCGTCGCCGGGCCGGGGAACCCCGCAGCGCTCGCCGGGGTGCCGGTGCGCCGCCTGGTCGCGGAGCTGTCCTGCGTCGAGGTGCCCGACGACGTCGGCGCGAGCGCGGACGTCGACACCTGGGACGACCTGCGACGGCTTACGGTAGGACTCCACACAGGAAGCCACACGGTCGTGGCGGCCCGCGCCGGGACGGGACCCGCGACGACCCGACCGCCGACCGACCGCCCGGGAGGACCCCGATGACCGACCAGACTCCCCCCGCCGCCCCCCGCGCCTCGGAGCCGGGCTCCAGCGTGCTGGACCGGTGGGTGGACGCCCTCGAGGCGGAGCTCGGGCTGCCCCCGCGCAGCGTGGACGTCGGCGCGGTGCTCGACCTCGCGCGGGACGCCGCGCACCAGGTGGCGCGGCCCGCCGCCCCCGTCACCGCGTACGCGGTCGGCTACGCGGCCGGGCTGGCCGCCGCGCGCGGGGAGTCCTCCGACGCGCTCGACCGCGCGACGTCGTCGGCGCTGTCCTGGCAGGACCCGGGCCCCGGCGCCGAGGCCGTCACCGGGACCGGGGCGGGGAGCTGATCGGATGACGACCGTCTCCCTCGGGATGCCGCGCCTGCCCGGCGCGGGCGTGCCCGACGTGCGGCTGCCCGCGGACCGGCCTGCCACCGGCGGGCTCGTCGACACGTTCGGCCGGGTCGCGACCGACCTGCGCGTCTCGCTCACCGACCGCTGCAACCTGCGCTGCACGTACTGCATGCCGGCCGAGGGCCTGCCGACCCTGCCGAAGGACTCGGTGATGACGCGCGAGGAGATCGTGCGGCTCGTCGGGATCGCGACGCGCGACCTGGGCGTGCGGCAGGTGCGGTTCACCGGCGGGGAGCCGCTGCTGCGCCGCGACCTCGTGGAGATCGTGCGCGACTGCGCCGCCCTCCCCCAGCGCCCGGAGCTGAGCCTCACGACCAACGCCGTCGGGCTGGACTCCCGCGCCGCCGCGCTGCGCGAGGCCGGGCTGGACCGCGTCAACGTCTCCCTCGACACCCTCGACCCGGACACGTTCGCCACGCTCGCCCGGCGCCCGTTCCTCGAGCGCACGCTCGCGGGGATCGACGCCGCGGCGCAGCAGTTCGACCTCGTGAAGATCAACGCGGTGCTGGTGCGCGGCGTCAACCTCGACCACGCCGCCGAGCTGCTGGCCTGGTGCCTGGAGCGCGGCTTCGAGCTGCGGTTCATCGAGCAGATGCCGCTGGACGCCGACCACGCCTGGGACCGCGCGGCGATGGTCACCGCGGCCGAGGTGCGCGACCAGCTCGGCAGCCGGTTCGCCCTCGAGGCCGACGAGGAGCCGCGCGACGGCGCCCCCGCGGAGCGGTTCGTCGTGCGCGGCGCCGACGGCGCGCGCCTGGGGCGCGTCGGCATCATCGCGTCGGTGACGGAGCCGTTCTGCGACGACTGCCGCCGCACCCGCCTCACCGCGGAGGGCGGCGTGCGCGACTGTCTGTTCGCGCACACCGAGACCGACCTGCTCGGGCCGCTGCGCGCGGGCGCCGACGACGCCGTGCTCGCCGACCTGTGGCGCGCCGCGATGTGGGCCAAGCAGGCCGGGCACGGCATGAGCGACACGGGCTCCGGCACCGACCTCGACGGCTCGGGGTTCACGCAGCCCGAGCGCACCATGAGCGCCATCGGAGGATGACACGCATGACCCAGGAGACGACGGCGCCGGGCCGGCCGACGGACGCGGCGCCGGGCCTCGAGCAGACGGTGGCGCTGCGCTACTTCGCCGCCGCGCGCGCCGCGCTCGGGCGCTCGGAGGAGACGCTCGCCGTCCCGGCGGGCGCGACCGTCGCCGACGTCGTCGCCCGCCTGGCCGCCGCGACGCCCGCGGCCGCGCCCGTGCTGGAGCGCTGCAGCGTGCTGCTCGACGGTCGCCGGGCCGCGCCGTCCGACGTCGTGCCGGCCGGCGCGACCCTCGACCTGCTGCCGCCCTTCGCCGGGGGCTGAGCCGGCGCCCTGCGGGGCGCCGGCCCGGACGCCGGGCCAGGGCCGGTTCAGGCCCTGATCACCGCGCCTACTTGGTCCACCACGTCTTCTCGTAGTGCTTGCCGTTGATGACGACCCATACGTTGTGGCCGCCGTACTGCGGCGCGGCGCTGCCGATGAAGCACAGCAGCTCGAGCGAGCCGTTCGCCGGGATGCTCCGGGAGTAGGTCGACGACCCGTAGAACTGGTGCGCGCTGCCGCCGAAGTCCGTCCAGCAGGCGACGCTCTGGCTACCCGTGTCCTGGAAGTCGTGCGTGGTGATCACCAGCTTGGCGCAGGTGCCGTCGTTGCAGTCGCTGTTGCTCACCGAGCTGCCGCGCGACACCACCGCACGCGGGTTCGGCGGGGCGTCCGTGGTGTGGCTCCCGCTCGCCCACGCGCCGCAGCCCGCGGCGTTGCACGCCCGGGCCTGGACCGTGTACGTGGTCGAGTAGGCGGACCCGGTGTCCCACGTGATGGGGAACGACGTCGACGACCCGCTGCCCGTGCCCCAGTTCCGCTGCCACTCGATGCGCTCCACCGCGCGACCGCCGTTGTTGCTCGGCGCCGAGACGGTGAACCGCCCCTGCGTCGGGGACACCTTGGAGGCGGAGATGCCGGGGGTACCGGGCGTCGTGTAGGGCGTCACCGCGCCCGACGACCCCGACCAGTCGGAGCAGGTGTAGGCGTTGCAGGCCTGGACCTGGAACGTGTACTCGGTGCCGTTCGACAGGCCGCCGTAGGTGGTCGACGTGGTGTCCCCGACGTTCTTCGTGCCGGCCCCGCTGGCCCGCACCACGTAGTACCCGCCGGTCCCACGGAACGCGTCCGTCGCGCTCCAGCTCACGTTCGCCTGGCCGCTGGTGTTCGAGCCCAGCGCTGCCGAGACGTTGCCCGGCACGCCCGGCGTGCCGTAGGGCACGACGGCGTTGGACGAGGGGCTGGCCTCGGAGATCGCCGCCTTGTTCTGGGCGCGCACCTGGAAGGTGTACGAGGCGGTCGTCTTGAGCCCCTCCACTGTCTGGGAGAGCGCCGTGCCGGCCTCGATGGTCCGGACCTTCGTCCCGTCCTCGTAGACGTCGAGGTAGTACATCTCGATCGGGGCGCCGTTGGTGTCGGGCTGCTGCCACGACACGGTGGTCTGGCCGCCCAGGGCGGTGTCGACCCGGGTCGCCGACGGCGCGGCGGGCGCGGCCGGCGGGCCGGCTGGGGTCTCCGGCGCGGAGGTGTCGCCCCAGTCGGACGGGTCCGGCGCGGCGTTCACGGCCTGCAGGCGCACCGTGTAGGGGGTGCCGTTGGTCAGGCCCTCCCACACGTACGTGCCGCCCGTGACGCACTGCTGCTGGATCGCGCCGCTCGTGGGGGCGGGGCTGATCTCCAGGTTGACGCACTCGATCGGGGACCGGTCGGTGTACGTCTTGTTCGTCCAGTCGACCGTGAGCTGCTGGTCGCCGAAGGTCAGCGTCGGGGCCGCCGGCGGGTCCGGCTTCTCGTCGGGGCGGGCCATCTCGGACGCCGCCGACGGGTCGGACTCGCCCACGTCGTTCGTCGCGGTGACCGTGAACGTGTACTCCACGTTGTTGGTCAGCCCGTCGAACGTGCAGGTCGTGGTGGTGCACTCCTTGGTCTTGCCGTCGGTGGCGTGCAGCGTGTAGCCGGTGATGGGTGCGCCGTTGTCGTTCGGCTGCTCCCAGCTCAGCACCACCGTGCCGGACCGCACCTCCTCGACCGTCGGCGCCGACGGGGGCTCCGGCCGGCCCAGCACCGTCACGGACACCGTGCCGTCCACCTGGCGGTCCGGGTCCTGCGTGACGTCCTCGACCGTGTAGCGCGCGGTGAGCACGCCGTGGAAGTCGGCGTCCGGGGTGATCGTGACGAGCGAGCCGTCGAACGCGACGTCGCCGGAGCCGGTCTCGCCCACGGCACCCACCACGGTCAGGTCCTCGCCCGGGAACGGGTTGGTGTCGTTCTCCAGCACCGGGACCGTCACCGGCTGCCCCTGGTGGGCGTCGGGCACCTTGTCCGGCGTCGTCTGCACGAGCGGGCGCGTGGAACCCACGACGGTCACCTTCAGCGTGCCGGCGACCGGCGGGTTCTTGCCGTCGGACACGGTGAACGCGACGTCCGCGGCGGTGCCCTTCGGCACCGACGGCTCGACCTGCGCGGTCACGGTGCCGCCCGACACGGACGTCGAGATGCCCTCGGCGCCCTCGACGTCGAAGGTCAGCTTGTCCTTGTCGGGGTCCTGGGCGTACCGCGACAGGTCGACGACGTTCTCCTCGCCCGCAGCCACCTGGAGCGTCGGCGAACCGACCACCTCCGGCGGCTGGTTCTTGGACGGCACGACGTCGATCGGGACCGTGAGGACGGCCGTCAGCCCTTCCTCGTCGTCGGGCCCCTTGCCGTCGGTCACCTCGAAGCTCACCGACGCGCCGCCGGCGAAGTCCTCGGCGGAGGTGAACTCGATGGTGTCGCGGTCCTGGACCTCGGCCGCGCCGCCGGTGGCCTTGACCGTCTTCTCCTCGGTGACGCGCGGGGTGCGGTTCTCCCGCACCACGACGAGGTCGCCCAGCTCGACCGGCAGCGGCTCGCCGCTGACGGCCTGGAGCGGGGTCGAGCCCGGCTTGAGGTAGGGACGCGACTGGTCGCCCGGCACGCGCACGAACGCCTTGGCCTGCAGCCCGTCCACGTCGGTGACCGTGTAGGTGACGACCTGCGCGCTCGCGCCCACCGCGACCTGGATCGTGCCGTCCTCGCCGACGGTGACGCCCTCGGACGCCTGGTCCACCGACACCTCGAGGTCGGACGCCACGCCGTCGGGGTCGACGTCGTTGGCGAGCACGTCCACGGTCACCGTGGACGTGTCGCGGATCTGGTCGGCCGTGACGACGTCGTCGTGCGCGACCGGCCGGAGCAGCGGCGCCTCGGCGTCCACGGTCACGGTGATCGCGCCGGTCGCGCGCGCCTTGAACGCGTCCTGGACCGTGTAGTAGAAGGAGTACGCCCCGTCCTTGTCAGGAGCCGTGAGCACGACCTCGTCCTCCACGACCTCGGGCTCGACGCCCTCGGGCATGCCGCTGAAGCCGTCCTTGACGAGGCCGATCTCGTCGCCGTCGGGGTCGTTGTCGTTCTCCAGCGCGCGCACGGCCACCGTGCGCCCGGGCCGCACGGTGCTCTCGTCGTCGACGACCTGCGGCGCCTGGTTGGTCTCCGGGGGCACCGCGATGCCCACCCGGACGACGCCGCGGCCCACGGCGCCGCGCGTGTCGATCACCTCGTAGGCGAACGAGTCGAAGCCCGCCGCGCCCTGCTCCGCCGTGTAGTCCACGAAGCCGTCGACGATCGTCGCCGTGCCCTGGCTCGGCGCGTCCGCGATGGCGCTGAGGGTGACCTGGTCGCCGTCGGGGTCGGTGCCGTCGAGGGCGAGCGGGATGCGCACCGTCTTGCCGCTGAGCACCCGCGTCTCGGTGTCGGGCACCTGCGGCGCCGCGTTCTCCTCGTCGTCCTTGATCGTGATGGTGACCTGCGCGGAGTCCTTCTGACCGTTGCTGTCCCGCACCTCGTAGACGAGGTGGGCGGTCCCCGCGTCGGCGCCGGCCCGGAAGCGCACCGTGTCCTCGGAGACGAACGCCTCGCCGAGCTCCGCCTCGGGCTCCTCCTGCAGCTCGTCGTTGAGGACGATCTCGAGGCCGTCGGGATGCGAGTCGTTCTTCAGCACCGGGATCGTCACGACGTCGCCCGCGTGCACCAGCGCCTTGTCCGCGCCGGCCTCCGGGGGACGCAGCCGGTCGGGTGCGGGGATCGGCACGACGCGCACCTGGCCGGTGGCGGAGCCGGTGCCGTTCGCGACCGTGTACTCGAAGGTCACCGGCTCGCTGAGGCGGCGCTTCTCCGTGACCTTGAGGATCTCGTGGTTGAGCACCGCCACGTCGACGGGCGAGTCGTCCGGCACGGAGACCGACTGCACGACGAGCACGCCGCCCGCCGGGTCGGTGTCGTTCGCCAGCACGTCGAGCAGCGCGGAGCCGTCCGACGGCAGCAGCACCTGGTCGGAGACCACGACCGGCGGGGCCGCGTCCTCCGGCGGCGCGACGACGTCCACGCGGACCAGGCCGAGGGCCACGTTGGGGCCGTCGCTCACCTGGTAGGTGATGTCGAAGGAGCCCGGCTCCTGCCCCTGGACGGAGAACACCCCGGCGGACAGGTTGTTCGTGACCTTGAGGCCCTTCTGCTCCGTGACGTGCACGAGGCGCAGCTCGTCCCCGTTCGGGTCGGAGTCGTTGGCCAGCGGCTCGATCGTCATCGGCTGGCCGGCGAGCACCGTGACGTGGTCCTGCACCGCGACCGGCGGCTCGTTCGTGGCCAGCACGTCGACGAGCAGCCGGCCCTCGACCGGCTCGCCGTAGGAGTCGGAGACCGTGACGTCGACGATCTTGCGGCCGGTGGCCGCCCCGCCGTCGCGGAACTCGACGGTCCCGTCCGGACGGAACCGGACCTCGTCGTTCGGGTCGTTCGTCCCCGCGTGGGACAGGAAGAGGTCGTCGCCGTCCGGGTCCTTGAAGTAGGGCAGCACCTTGATGTCGGCGGTGCCGCCCTGGCCGACCCGCAGCACCGGCTCGCCCGACTGCGTCGGCGGGTCGTTCTCGGACTCCGGCACCACCGAGACCGTGACCTTCGCCGTGTCCGTGCCGCCCTCCCGGCCGTCGTCGACCTGGTAGGTGAACGTCGTGCTCCCGCTCGCGTCCGCGGGCACGTCGGCCTGCAGCGCGGCGCCGTCCAGCACCCGGTCCACGGCGATGTCCCCCTCGGGCTCGCCGTCGACCGACGCCGTCATCACGTCGCCGTCGGGGTCGACGTCGTTGCCCAGCACGTTGAGCACCGTGGTGCCCCCCGCGCGGACCCCGAAGCGGTCGTCCTTCGCCTGCGGCGGCCGGTTCTTCTTGTCCCGGTCGGCGACGAACTGGTCGACCTGCTCCGGCGTCGTCTCCTCGGACTCGGTCTTCTCGCCCTCGTCGTTCTCCGGGATGGTCAGGTCCCAGTCGTCGACCTTCTGGAACTCGTCCGCCGCCATCCAGAGCGTTCCGTTGACGACGTCGTTGAGCACGATGACGTCGCGGTTCACGCGGTAGACGAGGTGGGTGTCGGTGCCGACGCCCTCGAGCACGGTGTCCTCGTCGGCGTCCGTGCCGGGGCAGTCGCGCACCACCTGGCCCGAGACGGACCAGGCGCCGTAGACGCACTCGCCCAGCTGGACCGGGCGGGAGGGCGTGCCGTTCGCGGTGCGCTTCACGGCGGCCTTGCCGTCCAGCGGCTGCGAGACCAGGCCGCGGGACGTGGCCAGGACGACGACGTCGGAGTCGGCCGACGGCTGCTGCAGCTGCGCGGCCGCGCCGCCGTCGATCTCCACCGCGTCACCGCCCGGCAGCACGACCTTGCCCGTCGACCGGTCCAGCACGACCGCGGCGTCGCCCACCGTGGTCACCTGCACCTCGGCGTCCTTCGAGACCGACAGCCGCTCCTCCGTGGTGGACTCCGCCGTGCCCCGGGGGCCCGTCTCGACGGTGTAGACGGTGCCCACGCCGGGGGCCGCGACGACGACCGTGCCACCGGTGCTCACCTCGACCTGGGCGCCCGCGCCCACGTCCTCGAGCTCGGGCTCCGTCTCCTCGGCGTCGAACGCCATCGCGCCGTCGAACGGCACGACCCAGACCCGCCCCGTCTCCCCGTCGAGCACCGCCGCGGTGTTGCCGCCGGTCGCGACCTCGGACCCGGCGGGCAGCTTGAGCGTGCTCCGCAGGGCGAGCTGCGCGGGGTCGACCGGGCTCGCGGAGGAGTCGACGGAGCTCTCGAGCAGCACGTGCTGCGCGTCCTGCTCGACGTCGAAGCTCACCGAGTTGGCGAGGAGCGTGCCGTCGAGGGCCCGGGCCTGGTAGTTGAACCGGCCGAGGGTGCCCGTGGACGTCTGCGTGACCCACACGCCCGAGTCGTTGAGGTCGACGTCCACCGTCGCCTCGCCGTCGTACCAGAGCGCGAAGCCGGTCAGGCCCGCGCCGAACAGGGCGACGACGCCTGCGGACGCGATGGAGCGGCGGTTCTCCAGGACGCGCGAGACGAAGCTCATGCCTTACCCCTCGGCCCCCTGACCAGGTGCGACAGCCCGCGCGCCACCTGGCGACGTGGACGGAGGCACGGCGTGACCCATCTGGGGGCGGTGATGGGGAACAGCACGATGCTTTCCTCGCCGGAGCATACCGACTCGGACCGGCGCGAGGCTGCCCGGACCGATGGGCAGTACTCCCCATCGGCGCGACAGGTCAGGCGAGGGCGGGCTGCCTCAGCCGTCCCGGCGGGCGCGGAGGGCGGCGGCGGCCTGTGGCAGCACGTCCGCGAGGTCGCCGACGACTGCGAAGTCGCAGATCTCGAAGATCGGTGCCTCCGGGTCGGAGTTGACGGCCACGATCACCTGCGCCGCCTGCATCCCGCCGCGGTGGTGCGGGGCACCGGAGATGCCCGCGCCCACGTACAGGCGCGGGGCGATGGTGACGCCGGTCTGGCCGATGTAGCGGTCGAACCAGCCCTCGAAGACGGCGTCGCGCGACGCGCCGATCGCGGCGCCGACGGCGTCGGCGAACTCCTCGACGGGGCCGAAGTCGCCACCGGTGCCGCGGCCGCCGGCCACGACGACGGCCGCCTCCTCGAGCGTCGGGCGGCCGGGCGCACGCTCCTTGACCTCGCGGGACGTGACGACCACCCCGGCCGTGCCGGCCGGCGCCACGGGCAGCGCGTCGATCTCGGTCGCCACGGCCGCGTCGGCCGGCTCCGGCACGACGGCGTTGGCCCGCACCGTGAGCACGGCGACGTCGGCGGTCACCACGCACCGGGTGTCCCAGGCACCGGCGAAGACCCGCTTGCCGGCCACGATCCGGCCGTCGGCGTCCTCCCCCACGGCGGCGGCGTCGATGACCAGCCCGGCGCCGAGCGCGTGGGCGGCCAGCGCGGCGGCCTCCTTCGCGCCGAACGTGGCGGGCGCCAGGACGACGTCCGCGTCGGTGCGCCGCACGGCGGCGGCGAGCGTCGCCGCGACGACGGAGGGCAGGTGGCGGGCGCCGTCGCCCCCGGCGGCGGCGAGCACGTCGGTGGGCACCTCGGCCTGGTGCACGGTCTCGACGCCAAACGCCCCGAGCTGGGCGAGCGCCTCGACGGTCGGTGCCTCGAGCGTGACGGCCTCGACGCGACCGAGGCCGCGCGCGATGGTGAGCAGCTCGAGCGCGCCGGAGCGCACCTCGGTGGCCGGGTCCAGCAGGACGAGGACGGTGCGGTTGCGGGTGGGCTCGGTCGATGTCGTCACGGTCGCGTCCTCTCAGACCAGCTCGTTGCGGATCAGGTACTCGGCCAGCGCGGTGCCGCCCTCGCCCTTGTCGACCACCAGCTCGACCTCGGGACGGGCGGGGCGCGGGGTGGCGGAGACCGCCTCGGTGCGTGCCCCGGCCGTGCCGACGGCGGCCGGGTCGAGGCCGAGGTCGGCCGCCGACCATGCCTCGATCTGCTTGGTGCGCGCCGCCATGATCAGCTTGAAGTTCGGCATGCGCGGCGTGTTCGCGGTGTCCGCGACGGACAGGACCGCCGGCAGCGGCGCGGCGAGCGTCTCGGTGGCCTCGTCGGTCTCGCGCGTGACGGTGAGCGTGCCGTCGGCGACGGCGATCTTCTTCGCCAGCGTGAGGGCCGGGCGGCCGAGCTCGGCCGCGACGAGCGCCGGGACCACCGAGCCGAGGCCGTCGAGCGCCGCCATCCCGGTGATCACGAGGTCGACGGGCGCGCCGTCGGCCTCGAGCCTCCGCACGCCGGCCGCGAGCGCCGCGGCGGTGCCGAAGTAGTCCGAGCCGGCCAGGGCGTCGTCGGTGACGCGGACCGCGCGGTCCACGCCCATCTGGAACGACTTGCGCAGCGCGACGTCGCCGTCGGCGGGCGCGACCGTGAGGGCGACGACCTCGCTGGCCGCGCGCTCGTCCTCGGGCAGGGCGTCGAGGATCCGCAGCGCCGCCTCGAGGGCGTTCTCGTCCAGCTCGTTGAGGGTGCCGACGCCCGGGTCGCGGTCCACGCGACAGTCCACGAAGCGTCGGTCCGCGTTGATGTCCGGCACGTACTTCACGGCGACGACGATGCGCACGGGCGCGACCTCCAGCTCACGGTGGTGACGGCGGCCGCACGCGCTGCGGCCGACGGTGCCGAGCCTACCCGCGGCCCTCCCGGGTCCGACCCTGTGTCCAGGGGCGGACGGGTGTGACGCGGCCTACGGTCGGGGGATGCGGATCGACCTCGCCGGCAGGACGGCGCTCGTGACCGGATCGACGCAGGGCATCGGCCTCGCCATCGCGCGCGGGCTCGCGTCCGCGGGGGCGCGCGTCGGGATCAACGGCCGCTCGGAGGAGTCCGTGGGCCGCGCGCTCGACGAGCTCGCCCGGGACGTCGAGGGCTTCGAGGGGGTGGCGGTGGTGGCCGACGTCGCCACCGACGACGGGTTCGCCGCCGCCGTCGACGCGCTGCCCGACGTGGACGTGCTGGTCAACAACCTCGGCATCTTCGAGTCCCGTCCCGCGCTGGAGATCACCGACGCGGAGTGGCGGCGCTACTTCGAGGTGAACGTGCTGGCCGCTATCCGCCTGATCCGCCACCACCTGCCCCGCATGACCGCTCGCGGCTGGGGCCGGGTGCTCGACATCGCGAGCGACTCCGCCGTCGTCATCCCGGCGGAGATGATCCACTACGGCGCGTCCAAGACGGCGCTGCTCGCGGTCTCGCGCGGCTTCGCCAAGGAGGCGGCCGGTACCGGCGTCACGGTGAACTCCGTCATCGCCGGTCCCACGCACACCGGCGGCGTGGAGGACTTCGTCCACCAGCTGGTGGACCGTGACCTGCCGTGGGACGAGGCGCAGCGCGAGTTCATGGTGCGGTACCGGCCGCAGTCGCTGCTCCAGCGCCTCATCGAGCCCGAGGAGATCGCGAACCTGGTGGCCTACCTCGCCTCGCCGCTCGCGTCCGCCACCACCGGAGGCGCCGTCCGCGTCGACGGCGGCTACGTCGACTCGATCCTCCCCTGAGACCCGATCCGCACCCTCCCCCACCTGCGCCCGCGCGCCTGTCGGCGACCCCGGGCACCATGTCCCCCATGGAGTCGCGACCCAAGGTCACGCCGCTGACGCGCCCGACGGCGCGCCGCAGCCACGTCCCCCCGCTCGGGGTGCACCCGACACCGGACGGCGGGATCGACGTCGCCGTCGCCGCGGCGCACGCGGACGCGGTGGAGCTCTGCCTGATCGACGTCGTCGAGCCGCACCGCGACGCGCACGACCCGGCGCGGTACGCGGAGCGGAGGGTCCCGCTCGACGGGCCGGTGTACGGCGTGTGGCACGCCCACGTGCCCCACGTGCGGCCCGGCCAGCGGTACGGCTTCCGGACGCACGGCGCGTGGGACCCGGAGGCCGGGCACCGGCACAACCCGGCCAAGCTGCTCGTCGACCCGTACGCCCGGGGGCTGGCGGGCGACCTCACCTACGGCCCGGAGACGCTGGGGGCGGTGAGCGCGCCGCTCGACCCGGACGACCCCGACTCCCCGGAGGGGCGCTCGTGGGTGGCCGAGCGGTACGGCGCCCCGGACGACCGCGACTCGCTCGCCTTCGTGCCGCACTCGGTCGTCGTGGCGTCGCACCCGGGGCCGCCGCCGCTGAGCCGCCCGCGCGTGCCGTGGGCGGACACCGTCGTCTACGAGGCGCACGTCAGGGGCCTCACGGCGACCCACCCGGACGTCCCCCCGGAGCTGCGGGGCACGTACGCGGGGGTCGCGCACCCGGCGACGATCGCGCACCTGACGAGCCTGGGCGTCACCACGCTCGAGCTGCTGCCGATCCACGCGTTCGCCAGCGAGCCGCACCTCGTGGCCCGCGGCCTCACCAACTACTGGGGCTACCAGACGCTCGGGTTCTTCGCCCCGCACGCGGCGTACGCGACGCGGGCGGCGCGCGAGGCGGGGCCGGCGGCCGTGCTCGACGAGGTCCGCGGCATGGTGCACCTGCTGCACGACGCGGGCATCGAGGTGCTGCTCGACGTCGTCTACAACCACACCTGCGAGGGCGGCGACGACGCGCTGCACGTGGCCTGGCGCGGCCTCGACAACGCGGGCTACTACCTGCACGACGGCGCGTCGCCGGCCGCGCTGGCCGACGTGACCGGCACGGGGAACTCGCTCGACTTCCGCCGCCCGCGGGTGGTGCAGCTCGCGCTGGACTCGCTGCGCTACTGGGCCGAGGTGGTGGGCGTGGACGGGTTCCGCTTCGACCTGGCGGTGACGCTGGGCCGGGGCCAGCACGGCTTCTCCCCCGACCACCCGTTCCTCGTGGCGCTGCAGACCGACCCCGTGCTGAACAACCTCAAGCTGGTCGCGGAGCCGTGGGACGTCGGGCCGGGAGGCTGGCAGACCGGCAACTTCCCGCCGCCCATGGCCGAGTGGAACGACCGCTTCCGCGACGCCGCGCGCGGGTTCTGGCTGGACGCCGCGCGCGAGGGCTCGCACGGCCGGCCCATGCACGGCCTGCGCGAGCTCACCACCCGCCTCGCGGGCTCGGCCGACCTGTTCGGGCACTCCGACCCGCCGCTGGTGCGCGGGCCGGTCGCGTCCGTCAACTACGTGACCGCCCACGACGGGTTCACCCTCGCCGACCTGGTCGCCTACGACCACAAGCACAACGAGGCCAACGGCGAGGAGAACCGCGACGGCTCGGACCACAACCTGTCGTGGAACCACGGCGTCGAGGGGCACGCGCCCGGCGCCGAGGACGGGGAGGGCGCGGGCGACACGGGCACCGAGCCCTGGTCCGCCGTCGTGCCGCTGCGGCGGCGCTCGCAGCGCAACCTGCTCGCGACGCTGCTGCTGTCCGCGGGCACGCCCATGCTCACCGCCGGCGACGAGCTCGGCCGCACCCAGCGCGGCAACAACAACGCGTACGCCCAGGACAACCCGATCTCGTGGGTCGGCTGGGACCTCGAGGACGCCGCCCGCGACCTCCTGGACACCACACGCTTCCTCCTGGCGCTGCGCGCCGAGCACCCCGCGCTGCGGGCCGACTCGTTCTTCCTCGGCTCGCCCCGCCCCGGCGAGGACGAGACCGACCTGCTGTGGTTCGCCGTCGACGGCGCTCCCATGGACCGCGACGCCTGGGCTGTCGCGGGGCGCCGCGTCGTGCAGATGCTGCGGCCCGGGCCGGACGACGGCGACGCGGCCGTGCTGCTCGTGCTCAACGGCGGGCTCGACGACGTCGACGTCACCCTTCCCGCCACGCCCGGCGGCGGGGCGTGGGAGCAGGTCTGGAGCTCGGCGTGGGACCGTCCCGAGGCCCCCGACGACGAGGCCGAGGACGCCGTGCTCGAGTCGCTGAGCGTGCAGGTCTTCCTCGGGCGGTGAAGCCGCCGTCCGCGGACCGTTCTCCCCGAGCCGCTCCTCTGCCAGACTGCGCGCATGGATGCTGACGTCGTCGTCATCGGTGGAGGCCTGTCGGGACTCGTCACGGCCACGGAACTGACCGCCGCGGGCCGCCGGGTGGTGCTGCTCGACCAGGAGCCGGAGGCGTCGTTCGGCGGCCAGGCGTGGTGGTCGTTCGGCGGGCTGTTCCTCGTCGGCTCCCCGGAGCAGCGCGCGATGGGCGTGCACGACTCGGCCGACCTGGCGTGGTCCGACTGGCTCGGCTCCGCGCAGTTCGCACCCGGCGCCGACCGCGGCGAGGGCCCCGACCGGCACGGGTACGCGTGGGCCCGCCGCTTCGTGGAGTTCGCTGCCGGCGACCTGCGGTCCTGGCTGCGCGGCAAGGGCGTGCGGTGGTTCCCGCTGGTGCAGTGGGCCGAGCGCGGCGGGTACACCGTGGGGCACGACGACGGGAGGGTGGAGCACGGCAACTCCGTGCCCCGCTTCCACGTCACGTGGGGTACGGGCCCCGGCATCGTCGCGCCGTTCGTCGCCGCCGCGCTGGCCGCCCGCGACGCCGGCCTGCTCGACCTGCGGTTCCGCCGCCGCGTCACCGGGCTGGTCACCACGGACGGCCGCGTGACCGGGGTCCGTGCCGACCTGCTGGCCGACCAGCCGCTCGCCGGGCTGCCGTTCGGCGGCCGGGGCGCGCCGTCGAACCGGGACGTGGTGGGCACCGAGGAGATCTCTGCGGGCGCCGTCGTCGTCGCGACCGGCGGCATCGGCGCCAACCACGACCTGGCACGCGCGCACTGGGACCCCGAGGCCGGCACCCTGCCCGAGCGCATGCTCTCCGGCGTCCCCGACTCGACCGACGGCCTCATGCTCGGGATCGCGGCGGACGCCGGCGCCGCGCTCGTGCACGAGGACCGGATGTGGCACTACCCGGAGGGCATCGCCAACCACTCGCCCGTCTGGACGAACCACGGCATCCGCATCCTGCCCGGCCCGTCGTCGCTGTGGCTCGACGCCGACGGCGGCCGCCTGCCCGCCCCGCTGTTCCCGGGCTTCGACGCGCTCGGTGCGCTGCAGCACGTGACCCGCCGGGGCGACGACCACTCCTGGTTCGTGCTCAACAAGGCGATCATGGAGTCCGAGTTCGCCCTCTCGGGCTCGGAGCAGAACCCCGACCTCACCGGCAAGGACGTCAAGCTCCTCGCGCAGCGGGTGCTGCCGCGCGCCGTCGGGCCGGTGGAACGGTTCGCGAACGAGTCGCCCGAGTTCCTCTGGGCCGACACCACCGACGAGCTCGCCGCGAAGATGAACGCGCGGGTGGACGCCACGCCCGGCTCGAAGGGACACGTGGACCCGGGTGCGCTCGCCGCCGTCGTCGCCGCGCGCGACGCGCAGGTGGCGTCCGGCCTCGGCAAGGACCCGCAGGTGGTCGCGACGCGGGCCGCCCGGGACTACCGCGTCGACAAGCTCATCCGGGTCGCCAGGCCCCGGCCCCTCACGACGCCGAAGGACGGCCCGCTGCTCGCCGTCCGGCTGTCGGTGCTGACCCGCAAGACCCTCGGCGGCCTGTGGTGCGACCCGTCCGGCCGCGTGCTGCGCGCCGACGGGTCGGTGCTGGACGGCCTGTGGGCCGTGGGCGAGGCCGCCGGGTTCGGCGGCGGCGGGGTGCACGGCCACCGCGCGCTGGAGGGCACCTTCCTCGGCGGCTGCCTGCACACCGGCCGCACCACCGGCCGGGCACTCGCCGCGGACGCCTGACGCCGAGATCGAAGCGGAGCGCTCGAGGTCGAGGTCCGGGACATCGACCTCGAGCCCTCGCCGCGACCTCGCGGCACCGTCGTCCACAGATCTGCACCCACGGCCCCGCGCGGCGGCCGCGGCCCCCACGATCGACCCATGTCAAGGACCGCGACGCGCCGGCCAGGCGCACCGACCCCCGACCGCCCCCTGTTGCCGGCCGCCGTGCGGTACGACCCCGAGCGGAGGGCCGAGCTGCGGGAACGGACCCGGGACGACGACCTGGTGCGGCTCCGGCGCGGCGTCTACCTGCCGTCCGTCGACCCGTCGTTCACCACCGCCGTCCGCCGCCGAGCGCAGGTGCTGGCCCATATGACGGCCGTGGCCGAGCGTCTGACCACGACGTTCTGGTTCAGCCATGCGAGTGCCGCGGTCGCGTGGGGGTGCTGGACCTGGCAGCTCGGGCCCCAGGTGCACGTGACCCAGCTGACCCGCCCCGCCCCCGGGCCGGCCGACGACGTCCTCCGGCGCCACGTCTCCCCCGTGCCCGAGCATGATCGCGGCGACCTCGACGGCGTCCCCGTGACGTCGCTGGGCCGCACGGTCGTCGACTGCGCGCGCACGCTCGCGGAGCCGTCGTCCATCGTCGTGGCCGACTCCGCTCTCGCGCTGGGCGTCGACCCGGACGAGCTCACGGGACGGCTCGACCGGTCCCGCGGCGCGCGCGGCGTACGACGTGCGCGGCGCGTGCTCGCCGCGGCGGACGGCGCGTCGGAGTCGCCCCTGGAGTCGCTCGTCCGCTGGCACCTGCTCGCCGCGGGGCTGCCGCGTCCCGTCCACGCGACCCCGGTCGACACCTGGGCCGGCACGTTCTGGGTCGATCTCGCCTGGCCCGACCTCAAGGTCGCGCTCGAGGTCGACGGCGCGGTCAAGTACGACGGAAGGGCGGGCGACCCGCAGCAGGTGCTCCTGGCGGAGAAGCGCCGGCACGACGCCCTCGTCGAGGCGGGGTGGACGATCCTGCGGGTCACGTTCGCCGACCTGCGGGACGTCCGCCGCCTCGTCGCGAGGGTCGAGCACGCCCTGCGTGTCGCCAGGTCGAGGTAAAGCGTCCGAGATCGAGGTCCGGGACATCGACCTCGAGCCCTCGCCGCGACCTGGGCGCGCGCCGGGCTGACCGTCTGGCTAGCGTGGAGGCCGTGACGTCTCCGCAGCCCACGCCGCACGCGCCCATCGGACGGATCCCCGTCCTGCAGCTCTCCCCCGTCGTCGAGGGAGGGCGCTGGCCGGCGAAGGCGGCGGTCGGCGAGGTGGTGCCCGTCGAGGCGACGGTGTTCCGGGAGGGGCACGACGCCGTCGGGGCGACCGCCGTCCTGCTCGCGCCGGACGGCACGGTGCACTCCACCGCGCCGATGTCCGACGTCGCGCCCGGGCTGGACCGGTTCCGCGGGTTCCTCCAGCCCGACGCTCCGTCGGACCCCACGGGCGACTGGTCGTTCCGCGTCGAGGCGTGGTCGGACCCGTACGGCACCTGGTCCCACGACGCGGTGATCAAGTTCGACGCCGGTCAGGACGTCGACCTCGTGCTCGCGGAGGGGCGGCTGCTGTTCGAGCGGATCGTCGCGCCGGGGCTGCAGGCGACCCGCTCCGCCGCGGACGCCGCCGTCCTGGAGGCCGCGGCCCGTGAGCTGGCCGACGCCACGCGCCCGCCCGAGGCCCGCCTCGCGATGGCGATGACGGCCGCGGTCAAGGACGCCCTGCGCCGCGCGCCGCTGCGCGACCTGGTGACCGCGAGCGCCGCGTACCCGCTGCGCGTGAGCCGTCCCCTGGCGCTGGCGGCGAGCTGGTACGAGATGTTCCCCCGCTCGGAGGGCGCGAAGCGCCGCAAGGACGGGACGTGGCGGTCGGGCACGTTCGCCACGGCGGCGAAGCGGCTGCCCGCGATCGCGGAGATGGGCTTCGACGTCGTCTACCTCACGCCCGTGCACCCGATCGGCACGACGTTCCGCAAGGGCCGCAACAACACCCTGGACCCGCAGCCGGGCGACCCCGGCAGCCCGTACGCGATCGGCTCGCCGGACGGCGGGCACGACGCGATCCACCCCGACCTGGGCACGGAGCGGGACTTCCGGGCCTTCGTGGCGGCCGCCCGCGCCGAGGGCCTGGAGGTGGCGCTGGACCTCGCGCTGCAGTGCTCCCCCGACCACCCGTGGGTCACGGAGCACCCCGAGTGGTTCTCGGTGCGCGCGGACGGCACCATCGCGTACGCCGAGAACCCGCCGAAGAAGTACCAGGACATCTATCCGCTGAACTTCGACCGCGATCCCCAGGGGCTGTCGGAGGAGATCCTGCGGATCGTGCTGCTGTGGATCGACCGCGGGGTGACCGCGTTCCGCGTCGACAACCCGCACACCAAGCCGCTGGACTTCTGGGAGTGGCTGCTCGCGCAGGTGCACGCGGCGCACCCCGAGGTGATCTTCTTGTCGGAGGCGTTCACGCGGCCCGCGATGATGCAGACCCTGGCGCGGATCGGCTTCCACCAGTCGTACACGTACTTCACCTGGCGCAACACCAAGGAGGAGGTCGAGGAGTACCTCCAGGAGGTCTCGGGGCCACAGGGCTCCGTGCTGCGCCCGTCGTTCTGGCCCACGACGCACGACATCCTGCCCCCGTACCTGCAGCACGGGGGCGTGGCCGGCTTCGCGGTGCGCGCCGTGCTGGCGGCGCTCGGCAGCCCCACGTGGGGCGTCTACTCCGGGTACGAGCTGGTGGAGAACGTGCCCCGCCCGGGCGTCGAGGAGCAGATCGACAACGAGAAGTACGAGTTCAAGCCGCGGGACTGGTCGCAGGCCGACGTCGTCGGCGTCTCGACGCTGCTGCGGCGGCTGAACGAGGTCCGGCGCGCCCACCCGGCGCTGCGGCAGCTGCGCGACCTCACGGTGCACCCGACGACGAACGACCAGGTCGTCGCGTTCTCGCGGCGCGTGCGGGCCGAGCACCTGCCCGCCGCGGGCCGACCGGGCGCCACGCAGGACGACGTCGTGCTGGTCGTGCTCAACCTCGACCCGTGGACGACGCAGGAGTCCACGCTGTTCCTCGACCTGGAGGCGCTGGGGCTCACGCGGCCGGACGGCGTCGAGGACCAGCCGTTCTTCGTCGCCCACGACGAGCTGTCCGGCGCCACCTTCCCGTGGGGCGCCCACCCGTACGTCCGCCTCGACCCGCGCGAGCAGGTGGCCCACGTCCTGACGATCGGGCTGGCATGACGGGGCCGACATGAGCAGGCCCCGATGACGCCCCAGGTGCCGCGCCCGGTCACGCGCCAGGTGCCGGTGCAGGCGCTGCCCACCCGGCCGCAGCCCGCGCCGCCGCCCCTGGACAAGCCGGGCCTGTCCGAGGACCCGGAGTGGTACCGCACGGCCGTGTTCTACGAGGTCATCGTCCGGGCCTTCTCGGACACGGGCGGGGCGGGGACCGGCGACCTGCGCGGCGTCACGGAGCGGCTCGACTACCTGCAGTGGCTGGGCGTGGACTGCCTGTGGCTCCCGCCGTTCTACCCGTCGCCGCTGCGCGACGGCGGGTACGACGTCGCCGACTACACGTCGATCGCGAGCCAGTACGGCACGATCTCGGACTTCACGGAGCTCATCGAGGCGGCGCACGCGCGCGGCATCCGCGTGGTGGTGGACCTCGTGATGAACCACACCAGCGACCAGCACCCGTGGTTCCAGGCGTCGCGGTCGGACCCGGAGGGCCCGTACGGCGACTTCTACGTGTGGTCCGACGACGACACGCGCTACGAGGACGCGCGCATCATCTTCGTCGACACGGAGACGTCGAACTGGACGTTCGACCCGGTGCGGCGGCAGTACTTCTGGCACCGGTTCTTCCACCACCAGCCGGACCTCAACTTCGAGAACCCCCGCGTGGTCGACGCGATGCTCGACGTGGCGCGGTTCTGGCTGGGGGTCGGGGTGGACGGCTTCCGCCTCGACGCGGTGCCGTACCTGTTCGAGGCCGAGGGCACCAACTGCGAGAACCTGCCGGAGACGCACGCGTTCCTGCGCCGGGTGCGCCGCATGATCGACGACGAGTTCCCCGGCCGCATCATGCTGGCCGAGGCGAACCAGTGGCCGCAGGACGTGGTGGACTACTTCGGCACGGCGGACGAGCCCGAGTGCCACATGTGCTTCCACTTCCCCGTCATGCCGCGGGTGTACTACGCCATGCGGGACCAGCGCGCGCGGCCCCTGCTCGACATCCTCGCCGACACGCCGGACATCCCCGCGCCGGGCGGGCAGTGGTCCACGTTCCTGCGCAACCACGACGAGCTCACCCTCGAGATGGTCTCGACCGAGGAGCGGGCGGCGATGTACGGGTGGTTCGCGCCGGACCCGCGCATGCGCGCCAACATCGGCATCCGACGCCGCCTGGCGCCGCTGCTCGACAACTCGCGCAAGGAGGTGGAGCTGGCGCACGCGCTCCTGCTCAGCCTGCCGGGCAGCCCGTGCCTGTACTACGGCGACGAGATCGGCATGGGCGACAACATCTGGCTGCCCGACCGGGACGCCGTGCGCACCCCCATGCAGTGGACGCCCGACCGCAACTCCGGCTTCTCCACCGCCGACCCGGGCAAGCTGTACCTGCCGCTCGTGCAGTCGCTGGTGCACCACTACCAGCACGTCAACGTCGAGGCGCAGCTCGCGCAGCCGTCCTCGCTGCTGCACTGGGTGCACGGCATGCTCGCGGTGCGGCGGCTGCACCCCGCGTTCGGCACCGGGGCGTTCGCGCCTCTCGAGGCCGACGACGACGCCGTGATCGCGTTCACCCGGACCTCGGCGGACGAGACGCTGCTCGTGGCGGCGAACCTGTCCGCGACGGCGCGGTCGTCCCTCGTGCGGGTGCCGGGGCGCGCCGGCTGGACGCTCACCGACCTGTTCGGCGGCGCCCGCTTCCCCGACGTCGGCCCGGACGGCACCGTGTCGATGACGTGGGGGTCGCGCGACTTCTACTGGCTGCTCCTCACCCCGCCCGCACCGCAGACCGTCGGGGACGAGCCGGCATGACCGCCGTGCGGCCGGCCGCGGGAGTGCCCGACCCGAGCGTCGGGGAGCTCCTCGCGGCCTGGCTGCCCGGCCGACGGTGGTTCCCCGCGGGCGGCGCGAGCGCCGCCGGCGTGCGGGTCGAGCCGTGGCTCGCGGTGACGTTCGACGACGACGCCCCGGGTGGCCTCGACGAGCCCGACGGGGCGGACGTCGTCGTCCTCCTCGTGCGCCTGCGCGGCCCGGGCGTGCCGGGCGGCGAGGTGGTCGCGCAGGTGCCGCTCGTGCTCACCGACCCGGCCGCGCGCGGCCCGGGGTTCGTCGCCGACGTCCGCACCGCCGCGGGCGACGTCGCCGTGCACGACGGCGGCGCGCACCCCGCCTGCTGGCTCGCCCTGCTGCGGGCGGCCGGCGTGGGCGACGGCGTGGCGGCCGACGCGCTCGTCGCGGGCGGGCGCGTGGTCGCCGGCGAGCAGTCGAACACGAGCGTCGTGCTGCCGGGCGTGCCCTCGCCCGACGGCACCGGCGGGATGCTCAAGATCCTGCGCACCGTGGCCCCCGGGCCGCACCCCGACGTCGTCGTGCCCCGTGCCCTGACCCGCGCCGGCTGGGACGGCGTGCCGCGCTTCCTCGGTGCCCTCCAGGTGCCCACCGCGCCGGGCACGACCACCGCCCTCGCCGTGGTCGGCGAGCTGGTGCCGCGCGCCCGCGACGGGTTCGAGCTGGCCTGCGAGCACGCCGGCCGCGGCGAGTCGTTCGCGCACCTCGCCGCCGACCTGGGCCGCGTCGTGGCGGAGCTGCACGCGGTGCTGCGCCAGGCGATGCCGCCCGGTCCGCTGCTCGACCCGGCGACGTTCGTCGGGGGCCTGCGCGACCGGGCGGCGCTCGCCGTCTCCGAGGCGCCGGGCCTGGCGGTCCGGGCCCCCGCGATCGACGCGCTCCTCGACGACCTGCAGGCCCGCCTGCCGCGGCTGCGCCTGCAGACCGTGCACGGCGACCTGCACCTCGGCCAGGCCCTGCACGGCGAGACCGGGTGGAAGCTCCTCGACTTCGAGGGCGAGCCGCAGCGACCCGCCGCCGAGCGCACCGCCCCCGACCTCCCGCTCCGCGACGTCGCGGGCATGGTCCGCTCGTTCGCGTACGCCGCCGCCGTCGGCGGCGCGCCCGACCCGTGGTGGGAGGCGGAGGCCGTGCACGCCTTCCTCGCCCGCTACCGCCAGTCGGCGGACACGTCTGCGGCCGTGAGCGGCCTGACCACCCGCCGCCCGCCGGAGCTCGACCCGCCCACCGCCGACGCCGTCCTCGCCGCCCTCGTGCTGGACAAGGCGCTCTACGAGGTGGTGTACGAGACGCGGCAACGGCCGACCTGGGTGCACATCCCCCTGTCGGCCGTCGACCGCGTGCTCACCCGGCCGCGCTGACCCCACCCAGCAGGTCGTTCGCCGTGCGCACGGCGGCGGCGAACTCCTCCGGGTCGCCCCCGGGCGAGGTGATCCGGAGCGTCACGCTCTGGCCCGCACGCAGCGTGACGAGCCCGACGTCGACGCGTGCCGCCGGGTCCACCACGTCGACCGGGCAGAAGATGTCACGGGCGAGCGACGTCGCGGTCAGCCGCAGCTCGCAGCCCCCGGGGGCAGGCGACGACTCGATCCGCAGCGGGTTCGGGTCGAGCCGCTGGTCCACGACCTCGGCCCCGTGCCGCAGGGCCGTCGCCACGCCGGACTCAGGGTCGTCGGCCGTCGCCACGAGCACCTCGGCCGCCGCGTCGTCGAACGTGGCGACCTCGGCGGGCACGGTCACCGTCGCCGCGCCGCGGGCGGGCGCGTCGACCTCGACGGTCGCCTTGGCCAGGACCGACCCGTCCAGCGCCTCGCGCGTGACCGTCCAGGTCCCGGCCAGGCGCTCACCGGTGTCGTTGACGACGACCAGCGCGACGGTGTCGGGCGCCGGCTCCAGCCCCTCCCACGTGGCGGCCCGCGCCGCCTCGGACGCCCGCGGCTGGAAGGTGGCCAGCCGGGGCGCGTACGCGGCGCGCAGGGCGTGCCACAGCGGCTTGCGGTGCTCGTCGTGGTCGACCGCAGCCCACGACACCACCGGCCAGTTGTCGTTGAGCTGCCACATGATCGCGCCGGTGTTGTGCGGCGTGAGGGACCGCACGTGCTCGATCCCGAAGCGCACGGCGTGCGCCTGGTTGAGCTGCGTCGTCCAGTGCCAGTCCTCGATCGTCGCCGGGTCGGGCAGGTGCCCCTGCCAGCCGCGCTCGAGCTTGGCGTTGCCCAGGTGCGCCTTCTGGTGCACGAGCATCTGGTGGCCGAACGGGTCGAGCGGCTCGTCGTGGACCACGCGCGTGAGCGTCGACCAGGCGGGCGGCCCCTGGAAGCCGAACTCCGACAGGAACCGGGGCCGGTAGCGGGCGTAGACCGAGTAGTCCTCCCGGTTCCACACGTCCCAGATGTGCATGGTGCCGTAACGCTCGTCGTTCGGGTGCCGGTAGTCGCCGAACGAGTACGGGCTCGCCGGCGAGTACGGGCGCGTGGGGTCCAGCTTCGCGAGCACGCCCGGCAGCAGCTCGCGGTAGTACAGGTCGCCCCACGCGCGGCCGCCCAGCCGGCCGGCCCAGCCCCAGTCGACCGAGCCCCAGGTGTTCTCGTTGTTGCCGTTCCAGATCACGAGCGACGGGTGCGGGCTGAGCCGCGTGACGTTCTCGCGGGCCTCGGCCTCCACCTCGGCGCGCATCGGCTCGTCCTCGCTGTACGCCGCGCAGGCGAACGGGAAGTCCTGCCACATGAGCAGGCCGTGCTCGTCGGCGAGGTCGTACAGGTCGTCCGACTCGTAGATGCCGCCGCCCCACACCCGCAGCAGGTTGACGTTCGCCTCGAGGGCGTCGTCCACCCGGCGCGCGTACCGGCCGCGGTCGACCTCCGTGAGGAACGCGTGGTCGGGGATCCAGTTCGCCCCGCGGACGAGCACCGTCTCGCCGTTGATCTTGAGCAGGAACGGCGCGCCGGAGTCGTCGGGCGTCGTGTCCAGCTCGACGGTACGGAACCCGACCCGCCCGGCCCACTCCGCGACGTCGGTCCCGTTCGACGCGGACACCTCCACGCCGTACAGGGGCTGGTCGCCGTGACCCAGCGGCCACCAGAGACGCACGTCCGGCACGCGGACGGTCACCACGGCGGTGGTCTCCCCCGCCGGCACGACGCCCTCCGCCTCCGTCGACCGGCCCTCGGGGTCGGTGAGCAGCACACGCACGGGCACGTCGCCGGTAGCCTCCGTGCCGTCGCGCTCGATCTCGACGTGCGTCGTCAGGACGCCCTCCGGGCTGCCGTCCGACCCTGCCACGACGTCGACGAGCGGACGGACCGACACGACGCGCACGCCCGACCAGGAGTCGAGGCCGATCGGCTTCCAGATGCCCGCGCCGGCGACGTCGATGCCCCAGTCCCATCCGAACGAGCAGGCCATCTTCCGCAGCTGGTTGTACTCGTGATGGTTGGTCGACGGCAGCACCCCGTCGCGCTCGGCGCGGGCCAGCGCCTCGGGCACGGGCGCGGCGAACGTGACGGCCAAGGAGTTGTCGCCCTCGCGCAGCGCGCCACGGGCGTCCCACCGGAAGGACCGGAACATGTTCTCGGTCCGCCCGAGCTCGACCCCGTTCAGCTCCACCGACGCCACGGTGTCGAGGCCGAGCGCGACGAGGTCGTGCCGCGCCGCGTCTCCCGGCTGCCACTCGAACGTCGTCGCGAACCGCCACGAGGTGTCGCCGATCCACTGCTGCGCCGCCTCGTTGTCGCCGTCGAACGGCTCGTCGATCAGTCCTTCGCGGTGCAGGTCGAGGTGCGCCTCGCCGGGCACGGCTGCCGGGATCCCGCCCGCGAGCGCCGATGCCACGCCGTCGGGCGCGTCGGCCGCGAGCTCGGCGGCGGTCAGGCTCCACCCCTGGTGCAGGGCGCGGAAGGTCGTGGGGAGGTGCGTCATGGCGGAGTCCTTCGTGGTTCGCAGGGAGTTCGCTGGGTGCCGACCCGGTCAGGGTCGCAGGTGGCTCAGTCGGACGCCGGACGGCGCGGCTCGCGCAGCACGCGCACGCCGCCGGCGGGCACGGTGGTCAGCGGCCCGACCTCCGCCCCGGTCAGCAGGTCGTGCCCGGCGGCGGCGACCTTCTGCTCGTCGCCCGTGTGGTTGAGGAGGAAGAGGTAGGAGCGGTCGTCGCCCCGGCGGCGCACCGCCTCGAGCCCGGGCGCCGCGTCGAGGACGCGCGGCACCCCGGTGTCCGCGACGAGCCGGTCGACGACGCGGCCCACGCCGTCGGCGCCGAGGGCCGCCGAGACGTACCAGGCGGCGCCGTCGCCGATCTCGCGCCGGGTCACGGCCGGCCCGCCCGCGAGCGAGCTCGAGGAGTACCGGACCACGGCCTCCGCCCCGTCGAGGTGGACGCGCTCGGTCCACTCGGTCGCCTCGCCGCCGTCGTCCAGGCGGACGACCTGTCCCGCCTGGAGCGGGTAGAGCTCGTCGCTCCAGGCGCCGAGCACGTCGGCGAACGCGCCGGGGAACCCGCCGGTGCGGACCTGCCCGTCGTCGTCGCAGACGCCGGACAGATAGGTCACCAGCAGGGTGCCGCCACGCGCGGGGACGGAGGCGAGCCGTGCCGCTGCGTCGTCGTCGACGACCAGGAGGGTCGGCACGACGACGAGGTCGTAGCCGTCGAGCGGCACTCCGGGCGGAACGACGTCGCACACCACCTGCCGGTCCCACAGGGCCCGGTGCCATGCCCGGAGCTCCCGGCCGTAGGACAGCTCGCGATGCGGCATCAGGCCGTGCTGGAGCGCCCACCCGGCGGGGTCGTCGACCACCATCGCGGCGCGGGCGGGTTCGACGACCGTCCCGGCGACCTCCGCGAGCGAGCGCAGGTGGCCACCCAGCTCCACGACCTCCTGCCACACCCGCGACCGGGTGCCGCTGTGCGGGAGCATCGCCGAGTGGAACTGCTCGGCGCCGGCCCGCGAGGCCCTCCACTGGAAGAACATCGCGCCGTCCGACCCCCTGGCCACGTGACCGAGGGAGTGGCGCACGATCTCCCCGGGGTCCTTAGCACGGTTGCGGCGCTGCCAGCTCGGGCCACCGGTGGAGCTCTCCATCAGGAGCCACGGTCGCCCCGGGGACATCCCGCGCATCCGGTCGGCGGCGAAGGCGAGGTCGTGCTCGCGGTCTCCGGCCGGAAGGTCGCCGACGAGCGTGTAGTGGTCGTTGGAGACGACGGCCGTGTGCGGGGCCCACGACGCGTAGTCGACGACCTGCGCGCCGGCACCGACCATGAGGTTGGTCGTGACGGGCGCGGACGAGTGCCGCTCGAGGACCTCCTTCTCCGCCAGGTAGTGCGCCAGCAGCGCGTCCGAGGAGTACCGCTCGTAGTCGAGGAAGAGCCCGGGGTTCGGGGCGCCGTGGCGGCCGCGCGGCGGCATGATCTCGTCCCACGTCCCGTAGCGGTGCCCCCACTGCGCCGTGCCCCAGGCCGCGTTCACGGCGTCGAGGCTGCCGTGCCTGTCGCGCAGCCACCGCCGGAACCCTGCCGCCGAGCCGTCGCAGTAGCAGCGGGCGTTGCCGCCGCCGAGCTCGTTCCCCACGTGCCACAGGCGCACGGCCGGGTGGTCTCCGTAGCGGCGGGCGAGGGCGTCGACGTGCCGCAGCGCGTACCGGCGGTACACGCTCGACTCGGGGCACCAGGCGTTGCGCCCTCCGGCCGGCTCCCGGTACCCGTCGACGAGCACGGGCGCGATGTCGGGGTGCGCGGCGAGCAGCCAGCTCGGCGGCGCCGCCGTGGGGGTGGCCAGGTCCACGGCGATCCCGTGGGCGTGCAGCAGCTCGATCGCGTCGTCGAGCCACGACCAGTCCCGGACGTCGTCGGCGACCTCGACGGTCCCCCAGGCGAAGACCCCGAGGGTCACGAGGTTGACCCCGGCCACGCGCATGAGGCGCACGTCCTCGTCCCACACCTCCCGCGGCCACTGCTCGGGGTTGTAGTCGCCGCCGTAGGCCAGGCCGTCCGCGGGCCAGCGCGTCTGGGCCCCGCGGGACGCAGCCGTCACGACGTGGCCCGCGCGGCCGCGCCGCCGCGCGCCGCGGGCACACCGGCCTCCTGCCACTCACCAGCGAAGTGGTCGAAGCACACGCTGTTGTCGATCGCGCCGCGGTCCGTGCCCTCCTGGGTGAGGGTCACGCGGTCGACCCGCTCGGGGTCCGGCGCCGCCATCGCGAGCAGCTTGGTGTAGTCGTGGTGCGGGTCGAGGATCACCGCGTCCGCCGGTCCACGTTCGACGACCCGGCCCCGGTACAGCACGACGATCTCGTCGGAGAAGTGCCGGGCGGTGGCCAGGTCGTGCGTGATGTAGAGGACGGCCAGGCGGTCCTCGCGCTGCAGGCGCCCGAGCAGGTTGAGGACGCCGAGCCGGATCGACACGTCGAGCATCGACACGGGCTCGTCGGCGATGAGCACCTGGGCGCCCGGGGCGAGCGCCCGGGCGATGGCGACACGCTGGCGCTGGCCCCCGGACAGCTCGTGGGGCCGGCGCGAGGCGATGTCCTCGGCGGGCGTGAGGTTGACCCGCTCGAGCATCTCGACCACGCGCTCGTGCGTCTCCTGCGCCGTGCGCGTGCGCTGGTGGATCCGCAGCGGGCGGGCGACGTGGTGCTCGATCGAGTGGAACGGGTTGAGCGAGGCGAACGGGTCCTGGAAGACCATCTGCACCTGGCGCCGGTACAGCGACCCCTGGACCGGCGTGTCGTCGTCGAGGCGGACGTCGACCGTCCCCGACGTCGGCTTCTCCATGCGCGTGAGGATCTTCGCGATCGTGGACTTGCCGGAGCCCGACTCCCCCACCAGGGCGACCGTGCGCCCGGGAACCAGGTCGAGGCTCACGTGGTCGACGGCGCGCAGCCGCGACCGGCGCAGCCCCGAGCGGATCGAGTAGTCCTTGACCAGGTCGGACACGTGGACACGGGTCATGCGCGGTCCTCCTCGGGGGTGGCGGCGGGCTCGGCGAAGTCGTCGACGCCGCTGCGGATGAAGCCGCCCCGCTCCCCCGACAGGCTCGGGAACGAGCCGAGGAGCTTGCGGGTGTACGGGTGGCGCGCTTCGCGGTACAGGCGCTGCGCGGTGTCGAGCTCGACGATCTCGCCCTCCAGCATGACCGCGATCCGGTCGCTGATCTCGAGCAGCAGGGGCAGGTCGTGGGTGATGAACACGACCGCGAAGTCGAGCTCGTCGCGCAGCCGCACGATCTCGCGCAGGATGTCGCGCTGCACGACGACGTCGAGCGCCGTCGTCGGCTCGTCCATGATCATGATCTGGGGCTCCAGCAGCATCGCCATCGCGATCATGACGCGCTGGCGCATCCCGCCGGACAGCTCGTGCGCGTACGACCCGAGGCGCCGCGGGTCCACGCCGACGCGGGTCAGCACCTCCTCCGACCGGCGGCGCACCTCGGCCCGCGGCGTGCCCGGCCGGTGGGCCAGCAGCGTGTCCCGCAGCTGTGCCCGCACGGTCGTCACCGGGTTGAGGGCGTTCATCGCGCCCTGGAACACCATCGACAGCTTGTCCCAGCGGAACGCGCGCAGCGCGGAGTCCTCCAGGGCGAGCACGTCGACGTCCGTGCCGTCGCGGTCGTGGAAGGTGATGCTCCCGGACGCGATCCGCGCCGGGGGCCGGTGCAGCCGGTTGACCGCGTAGGCGAGCGTCGTCTTGCCGCAGCCGGACTCGCCGGCGAGGCCGAGGATCTCCCCGCGGTGCAGCGTGAGGCTCGCGTCCTTCACCGCCGTGACCGGCTGCTCCACCTCGTAGACCACCGTGAGGTCCGAGACCGTGAGGACCGGCTCCGTCCGGCCGCCGCGGGCGGCGGTCCCTTCGTCCTTCACCAGGGTCGTCGTCATCGCGCGGACACCTCCTTCGCGCCGTCCGACTCGCGGACCGCGTCCGGCTCCTGCGGGCGCGACCGGCGGTGCGCGCGGGCCAGCTCGCGCTCGAGGCGGGCGGCCTTGCGGGCCCGCCTGCGGTGCTGGCGCAGGTTCTTGAGCTTGGGGTTGATGATCTCGTCGATCGAGAAGTTGATGAGCGACAGGCCCATGCCGAACAGGGCGATCATCAGGCCCGGCGGCACGAACCACCACCACGCCCCGAGCGAGAGGGCGAAGCCGTTCTGCGCGTAGAAGAGCATCGTGCCGAGCGTCGAGGAGTTCGACGCCCCCAGGCCGATGAACGACAGCCCGGCCTCGCCGAGGATCGCCGCGATCACCGCGAAGACGAACTGCGACGCGATCACCGGAAGGAGGTTCGGCAGGATCTCGACGACGATGACGCGCCACGGCTTCTCGCCCGAGACCTTCGACGCCGCCACGTAGTCACGGTGGCGCACGGACAGGGTCTGGGCTCTCAGCACCCGCGCCGACGCGGCCCAGCTCGTCACCGCCAGCACGATCGCGATGGTCCACAGCCCGCGGCTCTCGCGCGGCACGAAGCCGGAGATGACGATCACGAGCGGCAGCCCGGGGATCACCAGGAAGACGTTCGACAGCAGCGAGAACGCCTCGTCGGCGAAGCCGCCGCGGTAGGCCCCGTAGATGCCGAAGAACGCGGACAGGGCGGTGGCCAGCACGCCGACCAGCAGGCCGATCTGCAGCGAGCCGCGGGTCGCGTACGCCAGCTGGGCGAGCACGTCCTGGCCGGTCTGCGTGGTGCCGAGCAGGAAGTCGGCCGACGGCGGCGTCAGCCCGATGTCGCGGATCTGCCGCGGGTCGCCCACCAGGTACGGGCCGAAGATGCCGAAGAGCGTGATGACGCCGACCAGCACCAGGCCGACGGCCAGCCAGGGCGTCATCGTGGGCAGGAGCATGCGCCAGCCGGAGCGCGGCGCGCCGCCGGCGCGGTCGCGCGCCACCTCCTCGGCCTCGGCCTCGTCCACGAGGGACGGTTCGTTCGCAGGACTCAGGTTCGTCATGACGGTGCCTCCTCTCAGGACCGGGCTCGGGTGCGCGGGTCGATCAGGCCGTACAGCAGGTCGACCACGAGGTTCGCGCCGAGCACGGCGAGCGTGATGACGAGGAACAGCCCCTGCATGAGCGCGTAGTCGTTGTTGGTCACGGCCCCCAGCAGCCGGCCGCCGATGCCCGGGTAGGAGAACACCTGCTCGGTGATCACCGACCCGGAGACCACGAAGCCGAGCGAGATCGCGAAGCCGGCGACCGACGGCAGCACCGCGTTGCGCGACGCGTACGAGCGCAGCACCTTGCGGGGCGACAGACCCTTGGCCTCGGCCGTGAGGACGTAGTCCTCGGACAGGGTGGAGACCATCATGTTGCGCATCCCGAGCAACCAGCCGCCCACGGAGGCGAGCACGATGGTCAGCGCCGGCAGGGCGCCGTAGTGGATGGCGGAGAGGATGAACTCGGCGTTCCAGCCGGGGTCCAGGACGACGTCGTAGCCGCCCTGCAGCGGGAACCAGCCGAGCACGCGGGCCAGGAAGTACGCCAGGATCAGCGCCAGCCAGAAGTACGGCACCGCGGCCAGGAGGGTGGTCGCCGGGATCAGCGAGTCCAGCCAGGTGCCGGGCTTCCACCCGACGAACGCCCCGAGCGTCACGCCCAGGACGGCGGCCATCACGGTGGCGATGCCCACCAGGACCACCGTCCACGGCAGCGACTGCGCGATGACGTCCGTGACCTGCGCCGGGTAGTAGCTGACCGACACGCCCAGGTCGCCGTGGACGAGGTTGTTCAGGTAGTCGACGTACTGGTTCCACAACGGTTGGGAGTCGTCGCCCCCGAGGAGGAGCGCGTATGCCTCGCGGGTCTCGGGCGTGACCGTCCCGCCACGCTGCTGCAGCTTGGCGAGCAGGATGTCGACCGGATTGCCCGGGAGAAGCCGGGGGATCGCGAAGTTCAACGTCAGCGCGGCCCACAGCGCCACGACGTAGAAGCCCATCTTGCGCAGGAAGTAGTTCACGGCAGGGTGCTTTCCTCGGGGACGACGTCTCGGGTCATGTCAGCCGGCCGGCTGGATCTTCTTGAAGATCTCGGCGGCGTCCATCGCGGACCACACGGCCGGGAAGGCGTACAGGTCGTCCTCGGAGGGCCAACCGGTGAACTTCGCGGTGTTCCACACGCTGGTGGTGCCGCCGGTGAGGATCGGCACGTACGGCATGTCCTCGAGGATCTGCGCCTGGATCGTGTCGAAGTACGGCTGCCGTGCGGCCGCGTCGTCGAGCGGGAGCTTCGCCAGCTCGTCGAGCGCCTTGTCGACCTCGGGGTTCGAGTACCGCGAGTAGTTGTTCCCCGCGGACTTTCCGACCTTCGCCCCCGAGCCGGAGTCGAAGAAGTAGTTGTAGAGGTAGAACGGGTCGGGCGCCGGCCCCTGCCAGAGGGAGTCGATGGCCAGCTCGAACTTGCCCGACCCCTTCTTCTCCGTCCACTCGTTCCACGACGACTGCGCCGTCTGCAGGTCGATCCCGACGGCCTTCGCCTGGGAGGCCATCGTGTCCAGGGCGGTGATGTAGTCCGTCCACCCGGTCACGACCTCGACCGTCAGCGTGAGCTTCTCGCCGTCCTTCGCGTAGATGCCGTCGGAGCCCTTCGCCCAGCCCGCGTCCTCGAGCAGCTGTGCGGCCTTGTCGGGCTCCGCGGACATCGGGGCGGTCTTCTCGGTGACCGCGTCCGAGACGAACGCGTCCTGGCTGGGGGTCAGCGTGAAGACCGGGGACATCTCGTTCGCGGTCTCCATGAAGGCCAGCTTGTTGAGCTGGGTGCGGTCCATCGCGTAGTACAGCGCCTTGCGGACGGCGGGATCCGTCTGCGGTCCTTCGCAACCCATCTCGGTGCTCGAGCAGGTGGACAGCACCATCTGGTTCTGCCACTGCGTGAACGCGTCGTAGCTGGGGAAGTTCTTGTTCGTGTTCTGGATGTCGGGGATGGGTCCCGTCTGCCAGTCGACCGTGCCGGCCGCGATCGCGTCGGCGCCCGCCTGGTTGCCCGACAGCGCCAGGAAGCGGATGTTCTTCAGCTCGGGCTCGCCGCCCCAGTAGTCGGGGTTCGCCTTGTAGGTGAAGGCCTGCGGCTTGAAGTCGTCGAGCAGGTAGGCGCCGGTGCCCACGGGCTCCTCGATGACGTCCTCGACGGGGTTGATGTCCTTCCACAGGTGCTGGGGCACGATCGGCGTGTTCATCACGTCCGGCCCCTTGACGAACGCCGGCTGCTCGAACGTGAACGTCACGTGCGTGTCGTCGACGGCCTTCGCCGTCCCGTCGAAGCCGCCGCTGTTGATCGACGGGTTGTCCTTGAGGAGGGTGAAGGTGAACTCCACGTCCTTGGCGGTGAACGGCTCGCCGTCGCTCCAGGTGACACCCTCGCGCAGCGTGACGGACAGCTCCGTGCCGTCGTCGTTCCATGCCTGCTCGGTGCCCAGCAGGGGCACCGGGTCCCGCACCTCCGCCTTGTTGTAGAAGAAGAGGGGCTCGTAGATGGTCCCGAGGCCACCGATCTTCGAGGGCGAGAACGGGTTGAAGTTGATCTGGTAGTCGCCGGCCTGGCCGGTGTACGCGACGAGCGTGCTGCTCGCGCCACCTCCCGAGCCGCCCGAGCTGCCGTCCGAGCCGCCCCCGGAGCACGCCGCGAGGGCGAGACCGAGGGCCGCGACGCCGGCGAGCACCGCGCCACGCCGACGGATTCCTGTCCTGAGGAACATCTGCGGTCCTTTCTCGTGCCGGCACCAGAGCCGGCTCCAGCGGCGCCGTCGTCGGCGCTCGTGGGTATTCTTGCCATGGTTAACTTAAGCGGTCAAGTGCCGTAGGTCACTCACGCAAGGAGGCGATACATGCTGCTGGACGGCGTCGCGCAGGTCGTCTCGTCGCGCCGTCTGCTCGATCTCGTGCGGACCCGCGGGTCGATCAGCCGCGTGGAGCTGGCCCGGCTCTCCGGGCTCACCTCCCCGACCGTCACGCACGTGGTCCGGGGGCTCCTGGACCTCGGGCTGGTGCACGAGACCGGTGTCCAGCATCGCGGCAGGGGCCAGCCGCGCCGCCTGCTGAGCGTCACGGCGGACGCCGGGTACGCCGTCGGCATCCAGGTCGACCTCACCACCACGACGGCGGTGGTCGTCGACTTCGCCGGCGCGACGGTCGCGAGCGCCGGGCTGCGGGGCTCCGGGCGGCGCTCGCCCGACCGGACCGTGGGGGCGCTCGTCGACCACGTGGGCGACCTGCTCACCAGCGCCGGCGTCCCGCGCGACCGTGTGCTCGGCGTCGGCCTCGTGACCCACGGTCCGCAGGACCGGGAGCGGGGCATGCTGCTCACCGCACAGCCCACGCCGGCCTGGGAGAGGTTCCCGCTGACGGCGCGGCTGGCCGCCGGGCTGGGGCTGCCCGTCCTGCTGGAGAACGACGCGACCGCGGCGGCCGTGGGCGAGCTGTGGACGCGAGACCTCGACACCGAGACGTTCGGGCTGGTCTACATGGCCTCAGGGATCGGCGGGGCCGTCGTCGTGGACGGCGTCGCCTACCGGGGGCGCGCCTCGAACGCGGTCGAGATCGGCCACGTCCCGCTCCCGGACGCGCGGTCCGCCTGCGTCTGCGGCAACCGGGGGTGCACGCAGGCGGAGGCGGGCCCGGCGGCCGTCGTCACCCAGGCCCTGGCCCACGGCGGTGTCGCCGAGCGCTGGGGCGTGCGGGGACCCGCCGAGGACGCGCTCGCCGACTTCGAGCGCGTGGCCCGTGCCGCGCGCGACGGCGACGCGGACGCCACCGACCTGCTCACCCGGTCCGCCCGCAGGGTCGGCCAGGCGGCCACCGTCCTCGTCAACCTCTTCGACGTGGACACCGTGCTGCTCGCCGGCCCGGCGTTCGCGACGGCCGGCCCCCTGTACCGCCACGTCGTCGGCGCGGCACTGTCCGAGCACGCCCTCAGCCGCACCCTCAGCCCGCCTCGGGTCGCGCTCTCCGGGCAGGTCGCCACCGTCGCCGCCGTCGGCGGCGCCCTCACCGTGCTGCGCGGCGCACCCGACGCGGGCCTGCCCCTGGGGCGCGCCCGACCCCGACCCTCGACCGACCTCGAACCCGACCAGCCCGCCACGATCGGAGCCCTGTGACCACCGCCCACCACGTCCTGCACCGCGACGGGACCGCCCTCGTCCTCCATCTGCCCGCGCGCGGCCTGCCCGCCGTCGTGCACTGGGGCGCGGACCTCGGTCCGCTCGACGACGCCGCCGCCGAGGCCCTCCTCCGGGCCACCAGCCGCCAGACGCCGCCCGGCACCCTCGACGCCGCCTGGCGTCTGCCGCTCCTGCCGCAGGAGTCCGACGGCTGGTCCGGCCGCCCCGGCCTGCTCGTCACGCGTGCCGGCCTCCCCGTGTACCCGCGGTGGGAGTCCTCCGTGGACCGCCCGGACGAGACGACCGCCGTCGTCACGGCCACCGACGCGGCCGGCAACCTCACCCTGCGCACCCGCGTGGAGATCGGCCCGGGGGGACTGGTCACGCTCGACCACGAGCTCGTCAACGACGGCGCCGACCGGCTCGAGGTCGCCTGGCTCGAGGCGACCCTGACCGTGCCGAAGACGGCCGACCACCTCACCACGTTCGGCGGGCGGTGGACGCGCGAGAAGTCTCCGCTCACGACCCCGATGCCGCGCGGGACCACGGTGCGCGAGTCCCGCCGGGGTCGCGGCGGCCACGACGCCCCGTGGGTGACGATCGCCTCCGAGGGCGCGCCCCGCGCCGGGACGGGCCGGGTGTGGGCCACCCACCTGGGCTGGAGCGCCGACGTGCGCCACCGCGTCGACCGGGTCACCGAGCACGTCTCGCTGCTCGGCGCGGGAGAGCTCCTCCGGCCCGGCGAGCTCGTCCTGGCGCCCGGCGAGTCGTACCGCGCGCCGACGGCGTACTTCGCCTGGTCGGACGAGGGCCTCGACGGCGTCGCGGCACGGTTCCACACCTGGCTGCGCGCCCGCCCCCGGCACCCGCGCTCGCCCCGGCCGCTCGTGCTCAACACCTGGGAGGCGGTGTACTTCGACCACGACCCCGAGCGCCTCTTCGCGCTCGCCCGGCGGGCGGCGGAGGTGGGGGTCGAGCGCTTCGTCCTCGACGACGGCTGGTTCCCCGCGCGCCGGGACGACACCAAGGGTCTCGGCGACTGGGTGGTCGACCGCGGCGCGTGGCCCGACGGCCTCGAGCCGCTCGCCGAGCTGGTGCACGGCCTGGGGATGCAGCTCGGCCTGTGGTTCGAGCCGGAGATGGTCAACCTCGACTCGGACCTCGCGCGCCGCCATCCCGAGTGGATCCTGGCCAACCCCGACTCCGTCCCGTCCCCCGACGGCCTGTCGTTCCGTACCCAGTACGTGCTCGACCTGGCGAACCCCGACGCGTGGGAGCACGTCCGGGGGCAGATCTCCGCGCTCGTGAAGGATCTCGGCGTCGACTTCGTCAAGTGGGACCACAACCGGGACCTGGTCGAGCCGGTCCACGACGGCGCGCCCGGCACGCACGCCCAGACGCTCGCCGCGTACCGGCTCCTGGACCGGCTCCGGCAGGACCACCCCGCCCTGGAGATCGAGTCCTGCTCCTCCGGCGGGGCGCGCACCGACCTCGGCATCCTCGCCCGCACCGACCGGGTCTGGGCCTCCGACTCCAACGACCCGGTGGAGCGGCAGGACGTCCAGCGCTGGACCGAGCTGGTGCTGCCCCCCGAGCTGGTCGGCGCGCACGTCGGGCCCTCGCCCGCGCACTCCTCCGGACGGGCCACCGACCTGTCGTACCGGATCGCCACGTCGCTGCAGGGCTCGGCCGGGTTCGAGTGGGACATCCTCGGCTGCACCCCCGAGGAGACCGCCCGGATCACCGCGTTCGCGGCGCTCTACAAGGAGCTCCGCGGCCTTCTCCACACGGGCACCGTGCGGCACCCCGACACCGCCGACCCCGCCCTCCGGGTCCGCACCGTGGTCGCACAGGACCGGTCGGAGGCCGTCGTCACCGTCGCGACCGTCGCGTCGCCCGAGGAGGCGCTCGCGGAGCGGCTGCGGATCGACGGTCTCGACCCGGAGCGGCGGTACACGGTGCGGCTGCGGGACGAGGTCGGGGAGTCGCGCTGGGGCTGGGTCACGCCGGGCTGGCTCGGCGACGGGCCGGTCACCCTCCCCGGCCGGGTGCTCGCCGAGGTCGGGCTGCAGCTGCCGACGCTGTGGCCCGTCCAGGCGCTCGTGCTGCACCTCGCGCCGGCCTAGGCCGGCGGGCCGGTGCTCCCTCGCACCGTGAGAGTCGGGGTCGAGTCGCGGTACGCCCGCGCCTCGGCCCCGGCCATCCGCTCGAACAGCCGCCGGGCCACGTGCGCCCCGTAGCTCGTCACGTCGTGGCTGAGCGCGGTGAGCTGGGGGTAGGCCGCCTGGCACAGCGGCGAGTCGTCCCAGGCCACCAGCGAGACGTCCTCGGGCACACGGGCCCCGAGCCCGTGCGCGACCCCGAGGCCGGCGAACGCCATGACGTCGTTGTCGTAGATCACGGCCGTCACGGGGTCGTCCGCCTCCAGCAGGGAGCGGGTGGCGGCCGCGCCGGAGTCCGGCGTGAAGTCCGCCCGCGCCACCCGGGCGTCCACGTCCGCGCGCCTCGCCTCGTCCTCGAACGCCACGTCACGGATGGTCGTGTGCCCGAAGCCCTCCGTGCCGGACACGCGGCCGATCCTGCGGTGCCCCAGCCCGGCGAGATAGCGCACGCACTCGCGGAGGGCCGTGGCGTCGTCGGTGTACACGGCGGGCAGGTTCCCCGCGAACTCGGGGTCGCCCACGACGACGGCGGGCAGGGCGTCGCGCTCCGACAGCGCCGCGATCCGGGGGTCGTCCTTGCGGGGGTCGACCACGATCACGCCGTCGACGCGGCGGGCGGCGTGCCAGCGCCGGTGCGCCTGGGTCTCGGCCTCCATGTCCGGCACGACCTGCAGCAGCAGCCCGTACGAGCGCTCCGTGAGCACCTGCTCGATGCCCGCGATGAACTGCATGTAGAACGACTCGAAGCCCAGGGTCTCCGGAGCGCGGGCGAGCACCAGGCCGATCGTCTCCACCCGGGCGCCGGACAGCGCCCGGGCCGCCTGGCTCGGCACCCACCCGAGCTCCGCCGCGACCCCGAGGATCCGTGCCCTGGTCTCGTCGGAGACGCCCGGGCGGTCGTTGAGGGCGTAGGACACCGCGCCCGTGGACACACCGGCCCGTCGGGCGATGTCCGCGATCGTGATCCGAGCCATCCGCTCTCCTTCCCGAGCAGGATGGTATGCCTCGCCGGGCCGCCGCCCGTGCCGGGCCGCGCGTCGGAACGCGCCCGACATACGTCCGTGGAATCGTGGGCGCATGACGCCGTCGCCACCGCCCGTCGACCCCGAGGTGCTGACCGCCCTCGCGCAGGGCACCCTGCACGACCCGCACACCGTGCTCGGTCCGCACCTGCTGGACGACCCGGGGACGCCGGCCGACCGGGCCTGGGCGGTCGTGCGCGTGCTGCGGCCGCTGGCCGACGAGGTGACCGTCGTGACCACGGACGGCGAGCACCCGGCCGGGCACGTGGCCGCGGGGGTGTGGGAGTCGGTGGTGCCGGCGGGCGTGGACGCCGGCGGCGGGCGCCACGCGCCGGACTACCGGGTCCGCACGCGGTACGACGACGACGTGCAGACCGTCGACGACCCGTACCGCTTCCTGCCCACGCTGGGCGAGATGGACCTGCACCTGATCGCCGAGGGCCGGCACGAGGAGCTGTGGCGGGCGCTCGGCGCCAACCCCCGCCGGTTCCCGAGCGCGCTGGGCGACGTCGACGGGACGGCGTTCGCCGTCTGGGCGCCGAACGCCCGGGGCGTGCGGCTGGTGGGCGACCACAACCGCTGGACCACGGTGCACCCGATGCGCTCGCTCGGCGCGAGCGGGGTCTGGGAGCTGTTCGTGCCCGGCGTGGGCGAGGGCACCCGGTACAAGTTCGAGGTGCTGGGCGCCGACCGCGTGTGGCGGGCCAAGGCCGACCCGCTCGCCAAAGGCACCCAGGTGCCGCCCGCGACGGCGTCGGTCGTCGTCGACTCGGCGTACGAGTGGTCGGACGGCGAGTGGATGGCACGCCGCGCGGCGACCGACCCGCACTCCGGCCCGGTGAGCGTCTACGAGGTGCACCTGGGCTCGTGGCGGCCGGGTCTCGGCTACCGGGAGCTCGCGGAGGAGCTCACCGCGTACGTCGTCGAGCAGGGCTTCACCCACGTCGAGCTGCTGCCCGTGGCGGAGCACCCCTTCGGCGGGTCGTGGGGCTACCAGGTGACCGGCTACTACGCGCCGACGGCGCGGTTCGGGCACCCCGACGACTTCCGCTACCTCGTGGACCGCCTGCACCGGGCCGGCGTCGGCGTCATCCTCGACTGGGTGCCCGGCCACTTCCCCCGTGACGAGTTCGCGCTCGCGCGGTTCGACGGCGGCCCGCTGTACGAGCACCCGGACCCCCGCCGCGGGGAGCAGCCCGACTGGGGCACGCTCGTCTTCGACTTCGGCCGCCGCGAGGTGCGCAACTTCCTCGTCGCCAACGCGACGTACTGGTTCGAGGAGTTCCACGCCGACGGCCTGCGCGTGGACGCCGTGGCGTCGATGCTCTACCTCGACTACTCGCGCAAGCCCGGCGAGTGGGAGCCGAACGTCCGCGGCGGGCGGGAGAACCTCGAGGCCATCGCGTTCCTGCAGGAGGCCAACGCCACCGCCTACCGCCGCTCCCCCGGCGTCATGATGATCGCCGAGGAGTCCACGGCCTTCCCCGGCGTCACCCGGCCCACCGACGCGGGCGGGCTCGGTTTCGGGCTGAAGTGGAACATGGGCTGGATGAACGACGGCCTGCGGTACGTCGCGCACGACCCGATGTACCGGCGCTACCACCACCACGAGCTGACGTTCTCGCTGGTCTACGCGTTCTCGGAGCAGTACGTGCTGCCGATCAGCCACGACGAGGTGGTGCACGGCAAGGGCTCGCTGCTGCGCCGCATGCCGGGCGACCGGTGGAAGCAGCTCGCCGGGGTGCGCGCCTTCCTCGCCTACCAGTGGACCCACCCGGGCAAGCAGCTGCTGTTCATGGGGCAGGAGTTCGCGCAGGACGCCGAGTGGGACGAGGGCTCCGGCCTCGACTGGTGGCTGCTCGAGACCCCGGGCCACGCCGGCGTGCAGCGCCTGGTGCGCGACCTCAACGCGGTCTACCGCGCCACGCCCGCCCTCTGGGAGCGGGACTTCGACGCCGCCGGCTTCGAGTGGCTCGACGCCGACGACGCCGACCACGACACGCTCTCGTGGGTGCGCCGGTCCGCCGACGGCGCCCCCGTCGTCGTGGTCGTGAACTTCGCGGGCGTCCCGCACGAGGGCTACCGGCTCGCACTGCCCGACGGCGGCGCCTGGGACGAGGTCCTCAACACGGACGCCGAGGTCTACGGCGGCTCCGGCGTCGGCAACCTCGGCCGCGTGCACGCCCAGGACGTGCCGTGGAAGGGGCGGCGGCACTCCGTCACGCTGCGGGTGCCGCCGCTCGGCGCGCTGGTGCTGCGACCCGCCGATCGGTAGAGCCGCCGGTCAGGTAGAGCCGTCAGTAGAGGCTGATCGCCAGGCGCTGACGGGCCTTGACCACGCGGGGGTCGGTGGGGCCGACGATCTCGAAGTACTCGACCAGCCGCACGCGCAGCTTCTCCTTGGCGTCCGCGTCGGCACCGGGGAGCAGCTCGAGCAGCCGGGCGAAGGCGTCCTCCACCTTGCCGCCGAGCATGTCCATGTCGGCCACGCCCAGCTGCGCGTCGAGGTCGGCCGGGGCGTCGGCCGCCGCGGTCCGGGCCGTCTGGAGGTCGACACCGCGCGTGCGCTGCAGCAGGCGCACCTGCGCGAGCCCGGCCACCGCGAGGGCATCCTTCGGGTCCTGCTTGATCGCCTTCTCGTACGCGGCGACGGCGGTGTCGAGGTCGTCGCGCTCGATCGCGTCGTACGCCTCCTGGTGCAGCGGCGGCAGCGGCTCCTCGACCGGCTCCTGGTCGGCGGCCTCGGCGGGCTCCTCGCCCTCGGCGCCCTGGGCCGGGGCGCGTCCCGTGACGCCGTTCTGCTCGGCCGCGGCCAGCACCTGGTCCAGCACGCCGCGCACCTGCTCCTCGGGCGCCGCGCCCTGGAACAGCGGGAGCGGCTGGCCCTGCAGCACCGCGACGACGGTCGGCACCCCCTGCACCTGGAAGGCCGCGGCCACCTGGGGGTACGCCTGCGCGTCGAGACGGCCGAGCAGGAACCTGCCGGCGTACTCCTCCGCGAGCCGACCCAGCAGCTCGCCGAGGTCGGCGTTGGCCTTGTCGGTGGGGATCCACAGCAGCATGACCACGGGGTACGTGGTCGAGTCCTGCACCACCTGCTGGAAGTTCGCGTCCGTGACGTCCAGCACGTAGCCGCCCGCCGACGGCGCCCCACCGGGCTCCCCCGGGGGCGGCGACTGCGGGCGGTTGAGCGCCGACAGGTCGACGGCGCCACGCGTGCTGAAGGTCGGGTCGGGCGTGGGGTTGGTCATGGGCGCCATCCTACGAGCGGAGCGTCAGTTCGAGGCCGCCGTCGCCACGTGCGAGTACCCGAGCGGCCGGATCTTCTCGTCCGAGCCCTTGGCCGGGACGTACAGCGCGACCATGTCCGTGTACTCGGTCTTCAGCACGTTGGTCTGCGCGGCGTCGCCGAGCAGCGCCTTCTGCGTCTCGGAGAGGGCGGGCACCTTGGCCTCGTCCTCGGCCTTGACCGTGGTCGTGCCGTCGAGGACGCCCATGACGAGCGCCCCGCCGTCGGCCGTGCGGACGGCACGGACCTCGTCCTTGCGCGCCTTGTACTTCTGCGTGTACTCGGTCCCGGACTCCTCGAAGCCGTCGACCTCCTTCCACGCCGCCGCGTCGGCCGCGACGGCCGCGACCAGGTCGCCGTCGGGCAGCTCGAAGCCCTTCGCGAAGGACGACTTCTTGGCCCCGAGGGTGACGAGGTCCGCGTACTGCGCGAGGGCGTCGACCGGGGACGCCGCCAGGGAGTCGTCGTCCCCCGCGACGGCGGCCGAGCCCACGGCCGAGTCGGCGAAGTACGGCATGCTCTGCCCCGGGATGAGCTGCACCCACGACCACATCTTGTAGTCGGCGCGCGCGGACCCCTGCTCGAACGCGACGAGGCGCGGCGTCTCGAGGTCCTCGGTGCTGGCCGTGATGGAGAAGCTCGTGCGCGGCCACCCCTCGGTGGTGGGGATGATCATCTGCTGGGACTCGCTCGGGATGTCCGTGACGAACTCCGCGTTGTCCCGCTTCTTCGCGACCGCGAGCTGGCTGGTGCGCACCTCGTACGCCGGGCCGGTCACGCGCGCCTTGAGATCCTTGCCCTTGAGGGCCTTGTCGGCCTTCGCGACCGTGTCCGCGACCGCGGTGAACACCTGGGTGTCCTGCTCCTCGGTCAGCACGGGCCCGCCGACGGCCTCGCCGGGCTGGGGCTGGGGCAGCTCGTCGGCGCAGCCGGCGAGCAGCGTCGTCGACACGACGAGGGCGCTCGCCACGGCCAGGCCGCGGGTGGTACGGCGGTTCATCGGTTCTCCCCGTCGTCGTCGGTCGTCGGGTCGGCGGCCTGCCCGGTGCGGGTGGCGTCGCCGAAGCCCCAGGTAGCGCGCCAGGCAGCGGCGCGCCCCGCGGGCGTGGAGGTGTCGGGTCGGGGTGCGCCCTGCTCGGACGCCTGGTCGGGCTGCGCCGGGCGCACCGTGGGGATCGAGCCCGTGATGGCGCGCAGCATGCGGGTCATCCCGCCCTGCTCCGCGGCCCGCCGGGCCTCCTCCTGGGCACGCAGCTCCCGCCGCGTCATGCGCAGGGCGCCGGTGGCGGTCGTCGGCTCGGCCGGCACGGGCTCGTCCACGGACGCCTCCGCCGGCACCGGCACCGCCGGGGCGGGCAGGCCGCCGAACGGCGCGGGCGCCGCCGCGTCGACGCCGACCGGCGTCGCCTCGGGCGCCGGGTCGGCCGACGACGCCGGTGCGTCGACAGCCGCGTCGGCGGTCTCCTCGCGCTGGCGGCGTCGCGACCGGCGCAGGAGCCGGCCGGCGAGCGGCACCTCGGCCGTGCCGGAGGCCGAGTCGCGGGCGGTGCCGTCCTCCCGGGAGTCGTCCTCGCTCTCGCCGTCCGGCGCGGGCTCGACGGGCGGGACGTCGTCCACCGACGGCCCGGCGGGTGTCGCCGGCGACCAGGGGCCGGCGGACTCGGTCGACGGGCGCACCGGGGCGAACGGCGCCCCGAGGCCACCTGCCGACGGCCCGTCGTGGAGGTCGGTGGCGGTCTCGTCGCCCGCGCCCTGCTCGGCGAGGTCGGCCTGGCGGGCGCGGGTACGCCGTCCCCCCAGCACGAGCAGCAGGGCCCCGGCGAGCACCAGCACGGCGCCCACCCCGACGCCGGGCCACAGGTAGGGCGTGCTCACGGTGCGCGGCCAGCTGAGCTCGAGGGTCGGCGCCTGCGCGCCCTTGCCGACGCCGGCGGCGAGGAGCGTCCAGCTGCCGGGGCGGTCGCTCCAGCGCAGCGTGACGCTGTTCTCGTCGGAGGCCTCGGCCACCCACATGTCCGACCCTGCCGGGTCGGGGCCGGACTCCGGCGCCTCGTTGGTCTCGGCGTCGGCGTCGGCCGGCTCGCCCGCCGCGACGGAGAGGTTCTCCCAGTCGCTCAGACCCGTCACGCGCGAGTACGGGTCGTTGCCGACCCACCCCTTGACGTCGACGTCGCGACCGACGGCGAGGGTGACCTTCTGACCCTCGGGGACGGACGCGCTCACGGTGACGTCGCCACCGACGAGCCCGAGGACACCGGGGTCGGTGACGACGAGCGTGCCGTCACCGGTCGGCTTGGCCGTGGCGACCACCGTGTCGGTGTCGCGCCAGACCGTGGCCGAGGCGACACCGAGCGCGGCGGCTGCCAGTCCGACCAGGACCAGGACACCGCCCAGAATGCGTTGCAGCACCGAGCTTTCCCTTCGACGTGGACAGTCCAGCATAGGGACGGCGCGGCGGGCTCCGTCCACGTGACCGCCCTGGCAGGGTGCGGTTCACCAACCCTTCACGACTCGCGTACGACCGACGCGCCCGGGCTCCTGCGCGTCGTCACGACCCGTGGAACACTGCCGTGGCGACGCCGTGGCGCCGCACCGACCCGGCGTGGGAGGATGTCCGACTCGTCCCGCGAGGGCCAGAATGTCCCGAGTATCGGCGCCCTGCCCCCGCCACTATCCTGGCGACGCCGGGGCACCCACCATGTACGGAGGTCTGCACGTGTCCGACGAGCGCACGCTCTTCCCGATCACCATGCGCGGTTACGACCGCCCGCAGGTGGACGGTCACATCGCCCGACTCGAGCAGGCGCTCGAGGAGGCCCGCCGGAACGTCGAGAGCACCGACGCGCGCGCCATGCAGATCTCCTCGGAGCTCGCGCTCGCGCAGCGCCAGCTGCGGGAGAACGAGAAGCCCTCGTACGCCGGGCTCGGCTCGCGCGTCGAGCGGCTCCTGCGGTCCGCGGAGGAGCAGTCCACCGAGGTCCTCACGCAGGCGAACCAGCAGGCCGCCGACATCATGGCGCGCGCCAAGCTGTCCGCGGGCCAGGTGCGCGCCCGCGCGGAGTCCGAGGCCTCCGAGCTGCTGGGCAGCGCCCGCCGCGAGGCGGAGGAGATCCGGTCCACCACGGCCGCCGAGGCGGAGGGCACCCTGCTCGCCGCCCAGCGCCGCGCCGAGGAGCTCGTGGGCTCCGCCGAGCGCGAGGCCGCCCTCATCACCAGCACCCTGTCCGCGGAGGAGAGCGAGCGGCGCGCCACCCTCGAGCGCGAGATCGGCGTCCAGCGTTCCACCGCGGAGCGCGAGACCACCGAGCTGCGGGTCGCCGCCGAGCGGGACACCGCGCAGCAGCGGGCCCAGGCCGCCGCCGAGGCCGCGGCGCAGCGCGAGGAGGCCGACCGCGAGTCGAGCGATCTCCTGGAGCGCACGCGCCGCGAGGCCGCCCGCATCGTCGCCGAGGCCAAGCACCAGGCCGCCGAGGCGTCCGACGCCGTGACGACCGAGCTCGAGCAGCTGCGCGAGCAGGCCCGTGCCGCGCTGGCCGACGCCGAGCTCGAGATCGCGCAGCGCCGCGAGCAGGTGGAGCACGAGGCCGCCGCGCGGCACGAGACCGCACGCCAGGAGACGGACCTGCTCGTCCGCGCCGCCGAGGAGCACGCGGCGGAGGCCGAGCAGCGCGTCGCCCTGGCCCTGCAGCAGGCGGAGAAGGTCCGCGCGGAGTCCGACGCGTACGTGAAGTCCCTGGTCGCGGACGCCCGCCGCACCGCGGACGGGATCGTCGCCGAGGCGCGGGAGTTCACCGAGCAGATGGTCAACGACGCGCGCGTCGAGGCGGAGAACCACCGCTCCACGGCCACCCGCCAGCTCGAGGACCTCACCCGCCGGCACGACTCGATCAACTCCTACCTCGAGGAGCTCCGCGGCCTGCTCGGCACGGAGAAGTCCGAGACCCCGGCCGGCGCGGGCCAGCCCGTCGCCCTCGTGCAGAAGGCCGTCCCGGCACCCCCGGCCCCGCAGGCGAAGACGGTCGACGAGACCGCCGACGTCGAGCCGGAGGCCGACGAGCAGGCGGACGAGCAGGCGGACGAGCAGGGAGCCGAGGCCCTCGACGCGCAGCCGGACGACGCGGCGCCCCAGGACACCGCCGACGGCGACGACACCGCCGCGAAGACCGAGACCGAGGCGACGACCGAGGCCGAGGCCGACGTCGAGGAGGAGTCTCCGGCCCCGTCCAAGGCCTGAGCGACCACGCCCCGACGCCGCGGGCCCGCCACCGTTCGGTGG